>CAYPWI010000057.1:0-8912 GCA_964414395.1 uncultured Ruminococcus sp. | reverse complement strand
ATTTCTTCTCTGATAGGGTATCCAGCAGCCGCTGTTCCCAATCCTCGAGCTTTTCGTTCTTGGCGGCTTTCGCGATAGCCGCGTCGCGGTCGGCGATTATCGCAGGATCGTCATACAGCCGTTCGGGGATTATGTAATCGGAGTCAAAGCGCCACTGCTTGACGCGCAAAGCCGCTTCGTCGCCCTTTACAGCCTGCTTGTAGAGCTGTATAGTCTTGGTATCGACAGAACCGTTCTTCTCGAGATAGTATGTCATAAACTCGCTGTAAGTAACGCCGCGTAAAGGTTCGCCGCTCTCGACTGTTTTTTCGATCTTTTGATTTTGCAAACTGCGCACGGCTTTCAGCGTCTCATAAGAGAACCCAAAATTGTTAAACCCTAAGCTGTTGGTGTTGGTATTCAGCGCGTCGAAGATATTCGAGGAATTTGACATATTCGGGAAGCCGAAGCCCATATTCAATCCATATCCGCCGAAGCCCATAGTTCCGAAACCGCCGAACGGACTTGAAAAGCCGTAGTTCTTATTATTGATATAGTCGGCGAGATATCCGCCAAACTCGCCCGAATTGAGATTTCTTTCCATTCTGCGCTGCATAAGCCTGTCAATGGACTCGTTTGTGTGTATTCTCATTTTATCGCCCCCATAAAAGCAGGAAATTCTTCTGTATATTATATCGGCAGGAAGCGGGAAAACTTTAGTCCGTTCTTCGATAGTTCACAACGGGGCTTGAAATTTTCCCTCGTCTGTGGTATAATATATGTGGTTCTCAAATGGCGCCGTAAAGCCATGTAAAAGAATTTTTACATCGAAAAAGCCTTGATGTAAAAGCATTTTGGTAGACTTTTATATCAAAGTCCTCTATAATGAAAGCACAAGGAGATGATGAAATGGAGATCGGAACCAAGCTTAAAAACGCCCGCGCCAAAAGCGGCTTGACTCAGGAGAAGGTCGCCGAGGAGATCGGGGTAACAAGGCAGAGTATGTCAAATTGGGAGAACGGTCGCTCTTATCCCGATATAGTAAGCGTTATCAAGCTTTCCGATCTGTATTCCGTCAGCCTTGATGAATTACTCAAGGAGGACAATAAAATGATCGAACATCTGGATGACTCTACCAACATTGTAAAGAGCCGCAAACGGCTCACCCGGTTCATTATGGCGGGGGCGTATCTGCTGATATGGACGGCGGCGGTGCTTCTGTATCACGTCGTATCGGGAATAACGGGCGTTCAGCCGCACGAGGGAAAGGCGTATATCGTGGCGTATGTCATCGGAGTGCTCTATCTGGCTCTGCCGCTGGTATCGGCGATATTGTCGGCGATGATCGGATATATGACGGAGCGTTGGAGAAAGTGGATATTCACTGCGGTTTTCGCCGCGATGGAAGCGGCGGCGCTGCTGTTCACCATCGGAGCGGAATATGACGACACGAGCTTGAGGGTATTTTATGGACGCGTCGCAAGGCTTATGTTCGGGGCGTTCGTATTCACGCTGATCGCCTGCGCCGTCTTTATGGGGATCGGAACGCTTATACGTTATCTTAAAGGAAGAAAGGGGAGCGGTATCTCTGAAAACGATAAAACTCCCGGACGGACGGGAGCTTAGCTACGAGCTCACCCGCAAGAGTGTGCGGAACATCAACTTCCGCGCCAAGGAAGACGGGATAGTCTATGTCTCGGCGAACAGCAGGGCGACCGTTACGCAAATCGAAAATTTTCTCAGGGAACGCGCCGACTTCTTTTTCAGCGCGTTCGAGCGGCTTAAAAAGCGCGAGGAGAAGAGCGCGATAAACACCTCCTCCGTGAACTGGCTGGGCAAGGAATACCCCGTGCGTGTTATTCGGAACTCGCGGGAAGTGGCAGTGATCGACGAGAACGAGTGCAGGGTCTTCACGCGGCTTTGCGACGACGCGGATCACGTGCTGACCTTGATACAAAGGGCTGTCTCGGAGCGCTTTCTCGCGCTGAGCAGGGAGCTGAATGAACAAGTCCGCGCCGAGCTTTCCCGCGCGGGGCTCACGCCGCCGCCCACGCGCATAACGATCAAGGATATGAGCTCGCGCTGGGGCAGCTGCTCGTATACGAGGGGGCACATCTCGATAAACATTCGTCTGGCGGCGTATCCGAGAGAGACGGTCTTAAGCGTGCTGTGGCACGAGTACGCGCACTATTGGCATCACGATCACTCAAAGAAATTCTATGATCTTCTGCTGAGATTTTATCCGGAATATTATAAGTGGAACGATCTCCTTAAAGGCGGAGACGGCTGATAGTATCGAAAAGGGGCTGCTTTTTTACAGCCCCCTTTTTGTTGTTTCAGACGTTATCAGAACGCTTTGGCGATCGCGTTTCCGATCTTTGTAGCATTGCTCTTGGCGTTGGTCGAGTCTATGTTCATGTAGGTGGAGAAGTTATCTAACGAGATGGAAGGCACCTGAGTCAGATAATCCAAGCACTTGAGAAGCGAGCTGTACGCGGCGGAAACGTCGGATATCGAGCCGCTGTATGTGTTTGAAACGTTCAGAAGCATCAGCCGATACGCGTTGAGCGTGCCGAGGTTGGATACGGCGGTAGTGTAGGCGCTCATCGCGCTGCCTATGCCGCTCTTTCCATCGCTCTCATAGCGCAGTCTGCCTATCTTAGACACCTCGCGCTGAACGTTCATAAATCCGTTTGCGGAGTTGGTGATAGCCGTCTGAGCCGACCGCAGGACAGAGGCGTATACGTAGTTCTTGTTTGCGGTGGTGTAGGCGCTTGTCGTGAACTTATTGAGGTTCATCGAGGTGAGCTGAGAGGTGTACGCGCTTATGGCAGTGTTCGCGCGTTCTCTGAACGTTCTGAGATCTCCCGGCTTATCTATGATGTTATAGCAGTCGATATACTTCGATCTGAGAGTCTTGAGCGACTCATACAGCGAGTTGAACTCGGAATTGGACGGCTGCGCGTTGTTTATGAGCGTCGTCACGGATACTCGGTTATTTCTTATCGAAACGAGCAGCGGAGCGCCTATGCTTCCCTGATAGAAGTTGTTTATCGTGGTCTCCTTGGTGATGTTGGAATGATCGAGATCGTATGAAACATGGCGTACAAACGCGTCGATCTTGCCCATCTCGCCCGCGATGCCTTCTATCGCCCACATTATCTTTGCGCGATCCGTTTCGAGCGACTTCACCTTGATAGACATTGCCGACCCGGAGCTGCTTTGCGTGCTGCTGCTCTGAGGTTTGCTGCTGCTTTGTGGTCTGCTGCTGCTTTGTGGTCTGTTGCTGCTCTGCGGATTGCTGCTCTGTACGCTCTGCGATGAAGACGTGTTATCGGAAGATGTTTCATCGGGCTGAGAGCTGTTCGGATCGTCCGCGCTGCTCTCGACGGGGTCTGTGCTCGTGTCGGAGGAAGTATCGGACAACTGCACGGGCGCGGTCGAGGTGTCGGCGCTCGAGACAGGGCTCGAAGCGGAAGCGGGAGTGCTGACGCTGCTCATCGGAGCCGATTCTCCGCCGCTGTTGTTGATCACAGGAACCTTATAGTTGCTTGAGCGCACCGCGATAAATACGATAAGCGCAACGACCATTACGGCTACTACGACAAGTCCCGCGAATGTAGACGGCGCAAAGATGCCGAATATCTTCTTCGGCTCGCCTTGGTTTTTCGCCTTGGCGGAAGAAGACTTGGAGGGCGCGTTTCTGGGAGGCACATATGCTCCCTTATACGGAGCGCCGCAGTTCTTGCAGACCTTTTCCGTATCGTACATATCCTGACCGCAGTTGCGGCAGTATACCAGGTTGCCTTTGGAAGGGTCGGGAGCGCTTCCGTTTTGCGGAGCGTTCGGACGGTTCAGCTGCGGAGGCGGCGTTTGAGTTGTGTTCTGAACGGGCGGCGGTGTAAGCAGCGCGGTCGGAGCGCTTCCCGACTGCTGAACGTTGTTCGCGCCGTTGGGCGAACCGGGTCTGGTTTCCGCGATAAATCCGATCTCCTCGGGAATGAAGTCTTCGACAGGCGCGGGCGCGGGTTTCGGCTTTTTGGGAGCCTGCGCGGCAGTCTTGGAAGGCTTTGCGTCCTTCGCGGGTGTTGACTTGTTCCCCGAGACGGGCGGTGCGGAAGCTGTCGGAGCGTTCGTTACGGGCTCTGTCTTGCTTATGCCCGAAACGGGCGGTACGGCGACCGTGGGAGTATTCGTTATAGGCTCGGTATTATTATTGTCCGCGATAGGCGGGATCGGCATAATAGGAACTGTGGGAGCCGCGCTTACGGGTGCGGGGATATCCGCTGTCGGCGGTATGGGAGCCGCTGCGGGTTCGGTCTTGCTTATGTCCGAAACAGGCGGTGCGGCGACCGTTGGCGTATCCGTTATAAGCTCGGTCTTGTTTTCGCCCGCGATAGACGGGATCGGCATAACAGGCACCGTGGGAACCGCGCTTACCGGTGCGGGGATATCCGCTGTCGGCGGTATGGGAGCCGCCGCGGGCTCGTTCTTGCTTATATCCGAAACAGGCGGTACGGCGACCGTTGGAGTATCGGTTATAAGCTCGGTCTTGTTTTCGTCCGAAATAGACGGGATCGGTGTTATAGGCTCTGTGGGAGCCGCGCTTACAGGAGTCGGGATCTCCGCTATCGGAGGTATAGGCGAAGTCGGTTCGGCGGCTGCGGAGACAGGCTCCGTTATTTCGGGAACGGGAGATATCGGAGCGACAGGCGATATAGGCTCGGGTATCGGCTGCGTTTCGTTCGCGGCGGTCACGGGCGGCTCTATCGCTGTAAGAGGCTCGATGATCGGGGTGATGGGCTCGGGAGCGGGAGACTGCGCCTTCTCGGGCTTTTCGGGCTCCTGCGGCTTTGCGGGCTCTTCCGCAAGCATATCCTCCATACCGGTGTTCAGGAATTTATATGGATCGAGATCCACGTCCTTGGACTTGTCCTCATCCATGGAGCAGCCGTCTATCACGGTAACAGCTCCGCCGTTTATGCGTTCCATATCGTCGATGTCGACCGCGCCGTTCATCGCGAAGTCCTCGACCTTGCGTTCCTCGCCCTGCTTCGGCTCCTTCTGGTGGATCCTGTTGCTCTTGGCGGGTCCGTCAATGGAAGCGAGACCGTCTATGGCGTTGGCGCTGAAGCCCGCGAGCGCGTCGATACCGTTGTTGTTCGACTGATTGAACATATTTTCGGGTGACTCGCCCGAGTGCTCTTTGTTAGCGGAATGGTCGGCGTTTTGGGTGTTTCTTCCAATGCTTTCCATGCTCCCGCCGACGCTTTCCATGCCGCCGCTGCTGCTGAGCCCGGGCATAGCTCCGCCGTTCCCGCTTGCCTTTACTCGGGGATCCTGAAAGCTGCCGAACAGATTGGTCTGTATGCCCGTGCCGTCGTCAGCGTAGGGATTGAACGCGGGAACGCTCGGGGAATTATCGCTATGTATGTTTTCGCGGAGGATCATTCCGCACTTTTCGCACACGTCGGGGTTCTTTTGCATGTGCATACCGCACGCGGGGCAGTAGACTAAGGTGCCCTCACCGGACCCGTCGCCGTCGCTTCCGCCGTCGTCCGCCGCAAACAGATCGTTCGCGGGCGCTTGATCTTCGTCCTCGTCTGTCTGTTTAGGCACGGGGGCTCCGCAATTTGTGCAGAAAGAAAAACCTCTTATAAGCTTAGAACCACATTCCTTACATATCATATTAAGCCGCATCCCCTTAAACTGAAAATATTGTCGAAAATTCGGGAACAGCACGTCATCACGCCGTTTTTGCTTCGGCGTGACCCGCTCCGACCCACTTAGAATAATCTATTTCTATTATACAATAATTTTTCTCAAATGTCAATTCGTTTGGTTAAAATTGTACAATTAGTCAAAAGAGATACGGATTATTTGTGCTAAACAACGGAGAAATAAAGTCCCGCGAAAATGCCCGCCGCGATAGCCATAATTGCTGTAGAGGCAAGGCAGAGTATGATGTGCGTGAGGGTATATTTGCGCTCGGGCTTGGGTTTTTCGAGCTCGGGAGCGGCAAATGCTCCGCTGCCCGCCGTCGGCGCGGAATAATTCCCCGACGGGTCGCCGCCGCTTTGTGGAATATTGCCGGGCGTGGGGTACATAGAGACAGCCGCCGAGTAATACGCGCCCATATCGGTGCTTTGCGTCGGCTGAGAATTATCCGTCACATAAGCGGACGGCTGAGCGCCGAACGTGTTTCCGTAGGCGGCGTTTTCGGAACCGCCGTTTTCCGTTACCGCGGACGTGTCGGCGGCGTTCGTGTCCGCGCCGCTTTCAGCCTCGGGCATGGGAACGCCATTCATTTGAGACGACGCGTCATTCGGCTCCGATGAGACCGCGGTATAAGCTCCCGTTTCCGCGGTTTGCTGTGCGGGAGCGGCTTGCTGCGCCCGGCTGCGAACGGGCGCTCCGCAGAAATTGCAAAATCTCGCCTCATCGATTATTTGTCTTCCGCAAGTTGTACAAAACATAATTTTTATCCTTTCCATGGGGAATGATCCCCGATATATAGTCAGGTCTTTACAAGACCGCCGTTGTTGCGTACATAGTCGAACAGGTATTGCTGGGCAATGCCCTCGAGCCCCTTCACACATTCGGGGAGCCCCTGGGGATAGTATTCCTCCATCATGCGCTTTATCCACACGTCCTTGGGGAACGCGTCAAGCTTGTGGAACGCGAACAGCAGCACGCAGTCGGCGACTTTATCACCCACGCCGACAATGCGCTTGAGCGTCTCTCGCGCGATGTCGAGCGGCTGCGCGTCTACCTCCGCGAAGTCCACCTCGCCGCGGTTTACTTTATCCACCGCGTCGGCTATGTAACGCGCCCTGAACCCGGCGCGGAGCGGCGCTAAGTCCTCGGGAGTTATCCCCTCAAGCGCTTTCGCGGTCGGGAAGGAATACCCGCCGTCTATCTTCCCGCCGAAATTCTTGCATAGGCGGTCGATGATCCCCGAGATGCGCGGTATGTTGTTGTTCTGGGAGATGATGAAGCTTATCAGCGTCTCGAACGGTTCTTGACGCAAAATGCGTATCCCGCCCGAGCGTTCTATCGCGGCTTTGAGCGTGCTGTCCGCGGAGAAGCGTTCTTTTATTGCGGAGTAGTCGGTCTCAAGGTCGAAGTAGTTTCTCAGATACGGAACGTCTTCATTCGATACGTCGTGAACGACAGCGCCGTCATTGGTCTGAGAAATGGTGAACCGCTTTCCGCCCGCTATTCCCGAAAAAACGGCGTTTTCCTCTGTTTCCGTTTTTTGCCAGCGGAAGCATTGCCCGCAAAGGAAGGTCTGCCGAATGTCAAAACTGTTGTTTTTTATGTGAAATTCCATTTTTTTCGTAAAACCCCTTGATTATTTACTTTAATTATAATACAATATAGATAAGATTTCAAGTATTTTCCCGAGTATTTCGGAATATTTCAAAAAAGCTTCACAATGTTTTTTGAGAAGTTTCAAAATTCTTTGAGCCGAAAGGAAGTTACGATGAGAGAAAGTATACTCACTATTCCCGTAAACGAGGTGTTCGAGCCCAAGTGCGGCTGCCCTGTCTGCGCTATGCGGAATTCCGTCGAGGAGCATATCTGCGAGTACATAATGGGCGCGGCGATGATGGAGCCCGACGTGCGCGAGGAGACGAACGCGCTTGGCTTCTGCCACACGCACTTCAACGGGCTGTTAAGGCAGAGCAACCGCCTGTCGCTGGCGCTGATGCTGAACACGCGGCTGGCACAGCTGAGGACGGACATCTTCGAGAAGAAGGGCGCGCTGTTCACGCCGAAGGAGAAGGCAAAGCGCGCCGCCGAAGCGGAGCAGACCTGTTTCGTGTGCAGCAAGGTGAATTGGGGCGTGGAGCATATGCTGGAGACCGTCTTCACGATGTTCAAGAACGACGAGAAGTTCAGAAAGCTGTATTCGGAGCAGGAGTATATCTGCGTTCCGCATTATAATCTGCTGATGAACGCCGCGGAAAAGTCCTTCAAGAAGAACGATCTCAAGGAGTTCCGTGAGGCGACCGACGCGCTGATAGAGAAGTACATCAAGCAGCTGAACGAAGACGTGAACGATTTCTGCAACAGCTATGATTACAGGAACAAGGGCAAGCTGCACGGCGAGGGTATGGAGCACGTTCGCTCGTCGATAGAAAGGGCGATCGAGTTTCTGACTTCACGCAAGCCCGACGAGAATTAAGAACGGCATAAAGGCGGCGCATCAAATGTGCGTCGCCGTCGGAATAACATTCCGGAGAGCGACGCAATTCGCAAAAGCGGCTGACGGTGAGGAGAGCGGCTTCAGCCGCGAACCAAACCGCCAGCCGGCTAGCAAAGTTCGCGACGCGAAGCGGCGCGGACTTTGCGCTTTGCGAATTGCTTTTCAAATCACGGGTTACGAGCAACGCCGCGGCGGCGCATCAAAGGCTCGTCACGGCAAAATCAACGAAAAGGCGGCGCATCAAATGCGCCCCACCGCCGGAACAACATTCCGGAGAGCGATGCAATTCGCAAAAGCGGCTGGCGGTGAAGGGGAGCGGCGAAGCCGCGAACCGAACCGTCAGCCGGCTAGTAAAGTTATTGCGCGAAGCGCAATAACTTTACGCTTTGCGAATTGCTTTTCAGATAAGGGGTTAAAATGGACATATTATCGATCGAGAGTTCCTGTGACGAGACCGCCGCGGCGGTCATTCGCGACGGAAGGGAAATAGTGTCGTCTGTTGTGGCGACGCAGATAGAAGAGCATAGGCTGTACGGCGGGGTAGTTCCCGAGATAGCGTCCCGCCGGCATTGCGAGAGCATATGCGCGGTGGTGGGCGAGGCTCTGGAGAAGGCGGGGCTTAAGGCAAAGGACGTGGATGCTATAGCCGTGACCTACGCGCCGGGGCTTATCGGCGCGCTGCTGGTGGGTGTGAATTACGCGAAGGGTCTGGCGTTCGCGC
>CAYPWI010000056.1:0-8958 GCA_964414395.1 uncultured Ruminococcus sp. | reverse complement strand
GAAGGTATGATTTTGTCAAGAGATGAGATCGAGCGTTTTATTAAGATGCTTCTTCGCAAATATAACGCCGAATACGCTATACTATTTGGCTCTTACGCGAGAAATGAACCCGATGAAAATTCCGATATTGACGTGATAGTCGTAGGCGGGGAAAAGTTCCGCCCGACGGATATTTTCGCTTTCGGAGAGGATCTGCGCGAGCTTACTAAGAAGGATGCCGACGTGTTTGAGATACGTGAAGTAAATAAGGGTACGGAGTTTTACAATAACATAATGCGTGATGGGGTATGTATAGCGTAAGGAGTAACTTAAATGAATGAACCGAAAGAGTTCCGCGAAACGCCGCGCAATATCATCTCCAAAAGCGGCACTATGAACCTTATGTCCGACAAGCCTTTTTGGTGGGTTCCTCTGTCGATGTTTTTTATCGTGCTGGGAATAGTTGTCGGCATATTGGTGGGTAATTTGTTCAGACTGCTCGGACTTTTTGTCGGAATAATTCTGGCTCTGCCTGCGGAATTCTTCTTTATTTCCGCAAGAACGGGTAAAATGTGCAGATATGAGGCGGACGACGAGAAAATGACCGTTTACCGAAAGAAAACGACGGAAGAATATTACTACCGCGAGATAACCGGCGTGGAATTCAAGCCGTTTTATATCCTGATATTCGCCACGGAGCCGTTCTTTTGCGGATATAAGGTCACGATACATACCAAGATCAAGGATACCGTGCGTTATTACGCGTTTGGTGGGTCGCACGGAAAGAACCCTCCGCAGGAAACGCCGTTCTGGATATTGGTGATGAATATGCCCGAAAAAAAGGAGAAAGACCGAGAGATCGTGTCGGGAGAAGAATACTATGCGAATGAGAAGAAAGAAGAACCTTGACGAGCGGCTTGCAGCTTGTAAGTCCGTTATGCTGTATATGCAGTGTCAGAACGAGCACGCTAATGATCCCTTATCGGAAGAGTATTTTGTGAACTCACAGAAGACCTTTGGCAACGATAATCCGCTCTATCTTGAGATAGGCTGCGGCAAGGGCGGTTTCGCGCTGGAATTCGCGCGGCAAAACCCCGATATAAACCTTATCGCGGTCGAGAAAACTCCCAATGTGCTTGTTACGGGCATGGAAAGGCTTATGGCGGAGAGGCTTCCCAACCTGCGCTTCTGTATGGGTCAGGCGGAGTATCTCGATCATCTGTTCCACGAGCACACGGTCGACAGGCTGTTTCTGAATTTCAGCTGCCCGTTCCCGAAGAAGCAGTACGCGGCGCACAGGCTTACTCACGAGCGCTTTCTGGAGATCTACCGACGGGTATTGAAAAACGGTGCGGAGATACATCAGAAGACCGACAATATGCACTTCTTCGAGTTCTCTATAGAGCAGTTCTCAAAGTGCGGCTTTCCGATGAAGAACGTCTCGCTGGACTTACATAACAGCGGCTTCGAGGGGAATATAATAACGGAATACGAGAAGCGTTTCAGCGACCTTGGTCAGCCAATTTATCGGCTTGAAGCGATAAGCGGGGTATACGATAATGGAAAGTGAGTTTTTGGTATTCGATAACCTGCCTTTCAAGCTGATGGTCATCGAACCGCTGATGTATGTTTGGAAGCTCTTGGGCGAACCGTATAACGGCTGTGCCGAGTATTTTGAAGAGTACAAAGCGGATTTTGCGACCGTATCCGAAGAGGAGTCTTTGAAGCGGCTTGAGCCGTATATCGAGCGAGGCGTTAAGTATTTTTCCGAGCTTAAGATACCGCGTTCCCTCGCGCCGAAGATACGCTTTTTATATACAGGCGAAGAAATGAGCGCGTCTACGGCAATATAAATCCCCAATGGCTCGATTGGGAAAAGTATGAGGACGGCGCGATGTTCGCGGTGACCGACATAAGTGAGCGGGAAATAAAACAGTTTACAAATCTGGAGGGAATTACATTCAATATGTATCTTGACCCTCCGAAGGAACTTCTAAGGAAATTGGAGGGGTGGGGTATCAAGATAAACCCACAGGATTGACGTTATGATCAAATACAGAGAGTTGAGATCCGATGAGATCAACAGAGAGTTATTTTCGGGGTTTACGCGTCATCAGGTCGTCGGCGACTGTTGGCGGCGCGTAAACGGCGAGTGGGTCATTCGTCCCGACCCGTTCATCGACGACTGGAACGAGGAGGATTACGCGTTTCTGGTGAAGTGCCTGAAAAATACCGCCTCGACGGGCGGGCTGGTATACGCGGCGTTCTCGGACGGCGTTCTGAAAGGCTTTGTCTCGGTGGAGGCGGAGATCTTCGGCGGGGAGAACCGCTATCTCGATCTTACGAGCATACACATTTCCGAGGAAATGCGCGGCTGCGGCATAGGGCGGACTTTGTTCAACAAGGCGCGCGAATGGGCGAAGGCTCACGGCGCGAAGAAGTTTTACATCTCGGCTCATTCGGCGGTGGAGAGCCAGGCTTTCTACAAAGCTATGGGCTGCGTGGAAGCCGCGGAATATTCTCCCGAACACGTGGAGGCGGAGCCGTTCGATTGTCAGCTTGAATGTGTTCTGTGACAGTGGTTTTCACGTGAAACAGCACTGATAAAAAGTAAAAAAGGGCAGATAATAAGCAAAATAAAAAAACGAAAGGATGATCATTTTGAAGAAGATCACAGGAACTTTTCCCTCGGCAAGCGGGCTTTGCGACATTCATTTCTACATTTGGACGCCGGAGCATCCCAAAGCGGTGATAATGCTCTCTCACGGTATGTGCGAGTATATAGAGCGCTATAAGGAGTTCGCGGAGTTTTTGTGCGAGAACGACATAGCGCTGTGCGGAAACGATCATTTAGGTCACGGAAATTCCGTGGCAAGTGATGATATGCTGGGCTATTTCGGCTCTGAGAACGGCTATATCAATATGGTACGTGACTTGCACAGAATGAAGCGCGTTGTAAACGACAAGTTCCCCGATATCCCACATTTCCTTATGGGACACAGTATGGGCAGCTTTTTGGCGAGGATATACTTCTCGAAATACAGCGAGGATAAGTGGAGGGGCTTTATCGTAATGGGAACGGCGGGCGGCATGACCGGTTCCGCGCCGCTGAAAAAGGTAATAGATCTTGTGGCGAAGAACCATGGCGATCTTCACCGTCACGAATTCGGCACCAAAATGGTCTTCGGTATGTTCAACCTGCGCACGGCGAACCACCGCACGCGCAACGACTGGCTCTCACGCGACGACGCGAACGTTGACAAATACAATGCCGACCCCAAGTGCAACTTTACCTTTACCATAGCCGCGTACCGCGATCTTATGGATGCTATGCTCTGCTGCAACAGCAAGCCCGTTATCGAGAACACCCGCACCGACGTTCCGATGCTGTTTCTGAGCGGCGGAATGGACCCCATAGGCGAGTACGGAAACGGCGTGCGCAAGGCAGTAGAGAAGTACGCGGAGCACGGCTGCGACGTTAATCTGAGAATATACCGCGAGGCGCGTCACGAGCTTATCTTCGAGCTCAACCGCAAGGAGGTCATGGCGGATATCCTCGAGTTCATTACCGACAGGATCTGATGACAGTTGATAGTGAATGGTTGATAATTCGGAAGCGCTGCCCGCGGGCGGCGCTTCATTATGTAGAAAAACCAGTTGTGATTATCACTTAAAAATTAAGTGCTTTTTTGTGAAATTCACCGAAATAGCAAAACTTCTTAACAATTTTCGCCATCTTTGTCATTTCAAGCACTTGTATAATTTGTCAAAATGTGATACAATGTATATTATGCTATAAATCATTCTGTAAAGGAGTTACGGATATGTCAAAAAATTACGATTCTTATGAAAGCCCGTTCTGCACGCGGTACGCGAGCCGCGAGATGCAGTTCATCTTCTCCGCGGACAAGAAGTTCACCACATGGAGAAAGCTCTGGGTCGCGCTCGCGCGAGGAGAGATGAAACTCGGTCTGCCCGTGACACAGGAGCAGGTAGACGAGCTTGAGGCTCACGTAAACGATATAAATTACGACGTTGCGGAAGCGCGTGAAAAGGAAGTCCGCCACGACGTAATGAGCCACGTTTACGCCTACGGTCAGCAGTGCCCCAAGGCGGCGGGTATTATCCACCTCGGCGCTACGTCCTGCTATGTCGGCGACAATACGGATATCATCATTATGCGCGACGCTTTGAAGCTGGTATACAAGAAAATTTTAAACGTTATGGCAAATCTCGCGAAATTCGCCCGCGAGTATAAGGATATGCCCTGCCTCGCGTATACGCATTTGCAGCCCGCTCAGCCGACCACCGTCGGAAAGCGCGCCACACTGTGGTTAAACGAGCTGCTTATGGACGCGGAGGAAGTAAAATACCGCATAGATAACTTAAAGCTGCTCGGTCAGAAGGGCACGACGGGCACCCAGGCTTCGTTTAAGGAGCTGTTTAACGGCGACCGCGCGAAGATCAAGAAGCTCGAGGAGATGATCGCCGCGGAGATGGGCTTTGACGCCTGCGTTCCCGTAAGCGGTCAGACATATTCCCGCAAGATCGACAGCCAAGTGCTCTCTACGCTTTCCGGTATCGCGCAGACCTGCTCTAAGTTCAGCAACGATCTGCGTCTTTTGCAGAATTTCGAGGAGCTTGCCGAGCCGTTCGAGAAGAAGCAGATCGGTTCTTCGGCGATGCCCTACAAGCGCAATCCTATGAGAAGCGAGAGAATTACTTCGCTTGCGAGATACGTGATGATAGATTCGCTCAATCCCGCGTTTACGGCGGGAACTCAATGGTTCGAGAGAACGCTTGACGATAGCGCCAACAAGAGAATTTCCGTCGCGGAGGGCTTCCTCGGCGCAGACGCTATACTCAATATTATGATGAATGTTACGGACGGCATCGAGGTCTATCCCGAGATGATAAAGCGCCGCCTTATGGCAAAGCTTCCGTTTATGGCGACGGAGAATATAATGATGAGAGCGGTGGAGAACGGCGGCAATCGTCAGGAACTTCACGAGAAGCTGCGTGTACATTCGCAGGCGGCGGCGCTGGTGATAAAGCAGGGCGGCGAGTGCGATCTTCCGAAGCGCATCGCGGGCGATCCCGCGTTCAACATAACCGAGAAGGAGATAGAGGAATTGCTCGACCCCGCGCTGTATGTGGGCTGTGCTCCCGAACAGACGGAGGAATTCCTGACAGAGTGTATAGACCCGCTGCTCAAGGAGAATAAAGATCTTCTCGGAGAAAAGGCGGAGCTTTCGGTCTGATAATTAGACAACATTCCGGAGAGCGATGAAATTTCAAAACGCAGCTCACGACGCGTTCAGTGCGGAGCGAAGCGAGTGAACCTCGTTTTTGAAATTTCTATTCAAATCAATAGTCAAAAGCAACACAAAGGCGGCGCATTAAAGGCACGTCGAAAAACGATCAACCCGATAAAGAGCGATGCAATTCGCGAAAGCGGTCGGCACAGCGTGGCGGTCGAAGCGGAGCGTAGACCGACATGCTGTGCCGACCGGCTAGAAAAGTTCGCGGAGCGCGAAGCGCGGAGTGAACTTTTCAGTTCGCGAATTGCTTTTCAGATAAGGAGAATGAATTGAAAAAATGGATAATACCCGAGTGCCCGATAAGCGATGATAATGAAATGATCCGTGAGTTCGGGAAGCTTATGGGCGGCGTTCTTATAAGGCGTGGGATAGTGACGCTTGATAAGGCGAGGGAATTCTTCTCCTGCGGCAAGCTTTCCGATCCGTTTCTGATGAGCGACATGAAGAGCATAGTCGATGTTATACAGAGGGCGCTCGACGAGGACAAGAAGATCGTGGTCTTCGGGGATTATGACTGCGACGGCACGGCGGCGACGGCTATGCTGTACAGTTATCTGGAGGCTCAGGGCGCAGACGTTGATCTCTACATACCCGACCGTCTGACAGAGGGCTACGGAATGAAGATCGAGGCGCTCAGTAAGCTCGCCGACCGCGGCACGGAGCTTATCATCACCGTGGATAACGGCATTTCCGCCGTTGAGGAAGCGAAATTCCTCAAGGAAAAGGGCATCGAGCTGGTCATTACCGACCATCATCAGCCGGGCGGGACATTGCCCGAGTGCGCCGCGTGCGTTGATCCTCACCGCGCGGACGATATGTCGCCGTTTAAGGATCTGTGCGGGGCGGGTGTGGTCTTGAAGCTGCTGATAGCGCTTGAGGGAGACGAGGAGCTTGTTCTGGAGCGCTATGCCGATCTGGCGGCTGTGGCGACTATCGGGGATATTATGCCGCTCAAAGGGGAGAACCGATTCATCGTTCAGCGCGGACTGGAGAATATCCGCGGCGAGCAGAACGCGGGTCTGTCTCAGCTGATAAAGATCGCGGGACGCGATATATCAAAGATAACGGCTATGGATCTGGCTTTTTATGTATGCCCGCGCATCAACGCGGCGGGTCGTATGTCAACAGCGGATAAGGCGGTGCGCCTAATGCTTTGCGAGGATGACGTGGAGACCGCGCGCAGGATAGCGGAGGAGCTGAACGCGCTCAATTCAAAGCGCCGCGATGAAGAAGACAAGATCATGACCGATGTGAGAAGCCGTATCGACAGCGATCCCATGATCTCCAGACAGCGCGTTATCGTGATGGCGGGCGAGGGCTGGTCATCCGGAATGGTGGGGCTTGCCGCGGGAAAGCTCGTGGAACAGTACGGAAAGCCGACATTGCTTATGGCGGTGAATAACGGCAAGGCGGGCGGCTCGATGCGCAGCGTCGATGGCTTTCCCGCGCATACGATGCTTGAGGCGTGCGGCAGCGTGCTGACGGCGCACGGCGGACATCCCGGAGCGGGCGGCTGCTCGCTCGACGCGGAGAAGGTCGATGAGTTTATCGGGCTTATCCATGAGTACGCAAAGAAAAATTATCCGAAAATGCCTTCACTCGGTCTTGTCCTGGACGGCGAGCTGTCTTTCGGGGCTCTCGAGCTTGACAGCGTGAATAAGCTCATGCTGCTCGAGCCGTTCGGAGAGGGCAATAGGGTGCCGGTGTTCATGTTCCGCGGCTGCAGGATAAGATCGAAGACCGCATTGAGCAATGGCAAATTTACTTCTCTGACACTGGAAAACGACGGGGTGACTCTGCGCGCTGTTACGTTCAGCGTGCCGTTCTCCAAGTTCTATCCCAATGTCGGGGACAGGATAGATATCGCGGCGCAGGTAAAGACCGATGAATATAATAATACGCAGAGCGTTCAGCTGAGACTGGAGGACTATCGTCCCGAGGGCTTTCGCGAGGACAGGTTCTTCGCGGCTCAGCGCGTTTATGAGGAGATATGCCGCGGCGAGGGCTGCGATAAGCGCTTAGCGCCGAGAGTGGTGCCTCAGACGCGCGAGGAGCTGATGAAGATCTACGATCTTATCAGGAAAAGCGGCGGCTCGAAAACTCCCGAGGAGCTGGCGATGTTCGGGAACGGCGTGAATTTCTGTATGTTGAGCATAACGCTCGACGCGTTCAAAGAAGCGGGAATGATAGAGTATGAGAACGGCTGCCCCAAAGTCGTTCCCGTAAAAGATAAAACAGATCTGTTCAAGCAGGGTCTGATAGCGAGATTGAATAAAGAATTTCTCCAATAAATTTTATTCGGCGCAAGCGGAAAGTTGGTGTTGGTATGTCTGAATTACCCAAGCCGATCACGATAGATGATCTGATGAAAAAAATAAAGGCGAGTGACAAGACGTATGATGTTGAGAAGATCATGCGCGCGTATACCCTTGCCGAGGCGGCTCACGAGGGACAGATGCGCTCGTCGGGGGAGAAGTATATCACGCACCCGCTGTCCGTCGCGTCGATATTGTTGGATTACTGTATGGATACGGACACCATATGCGCCGCGCTTATGCACGACGTGGTGGAGGATACCGAGACCACGCTCGACGAGATAAAGAAGAAGTTCGGCGAGGATGTAGCGCTTATGGTGGACGGCGTTACAAAGATAGGTCAGGTGCCTTTGAACACCAAGGAGGAGCAGCACGCGGAGAATATCCGCAAGATACTCATGGCGATGAGCAAGGATATCCGCGTTATAATCATAAAGCTCGCGGACAGACTTCACAATATGCGCACATTATACGCGCGTCCGCCCGAGAAGCAGCTCAAGACCTCTCTCGAAACGATGAACTTCTATGCCCCCATAGCTCACAGGCTCGGTATGAGCGACGTTAAGGAAGAGATGGAGTCTATAGCCATTCATTACCTCGATCCTTACGGCTGCCGTGAGATCGAGCGGCTGCTTGATGTCCACAAGGAGGAGCGCGATACCTTTATCGATACTATTATCGCTCGGATCCGAACCAGAATATCCGATATCAAGCCCGAGCCCATCATTGAGGGGCGCGTTAAGTCTATTTACAGCATCTACAAGAAGATGTACGTCAAGAACAAGCCGTATGACGAGATATATGATATCTACGCGGTGAGAATAATCGTGCAGTCGGTGATAGAGTGCTATAACGTGCTGGGCGTTATCCACGATCTGTTCAGTCCGCTGCCTTACCGCTTCAAGGATTACATCGCGACCCCCAAGCCGAACAGATATCAGTCCCTTCACACGACCGTTATCGGCAAAGAGGGCATCCCGTTTGAAGTGCAGATACGCACGCTGGAGATGCACAACACCGCTCAATACGGCATTGCGGCGCATTGGAAGTATAAGGCGGGGCTTAAGGGCAGCGTGGCGGGAGAACAGCGCTTCGACTGGATACGCCAGCTGCTGGAGCGTCAGCAGGAATCCGACGATGTGGAGCAGATAACCGACGCTATCAAGAACGATCTCTCACAGGACGAGGTTTTCGTGTTCTCGCCCAAGGGAGATGTGTTTACTCTGCCGCTGGGCGCTACTGTTGTCGACTTTGCCTACGCCATTCACACGGAGGTCGGCAATAAGATGACGGGCGCGAAGGTCGGCGGGCGAATGGTGCCGTTCGACTATCAGGTGAAGACG
>CAYPWI010000055.1:0-9074 GCA_964414395.1 uncultured Ruminococcus sp. | reverse complement strand
AAGCATAATATATGGGTCTACGGTATGGAAGCGGACGGCGCTCCATACGATAAGACCGACTTCTCGGGCGGCGCGGCGATCGTCGTGGGCTCGGAAGGGTTCGGACTGGGGAGACTTGTCCGTGAGAGCTGTGACGCGGTGGTATCGCTGCCGATGAACGGTAAGGTGAACTCACTCAACGCGTCCGTATCCGCCGGGATATTGATGTACGAGATAGTAAAATACCGCAAGTGAACGAAATTTCAAAACGCCCGCTTTCACCCGGTCTGTGCAAAGCACAAGCCAAGGCAACACGGGACAGAGGCAGAAAGCGTGTGAAATTTCAAAACGCGGCTCGCGGAACATTCCGCGCGCAGCAAAGCGAGCACGGAATGTTTCGTGAGCCGGGCGAGCGTTGAACGGAGCACAAAGCGCGTAGTTCAACGCGGTTTTGAAATTTCTTTAAAATAAGGAGAGATGAAAATGTCTGACAACAGATATGATCTGGATGATATACTAAAAGAAATAGACACCCGCCGAGGCGAGGAAGAAGATGGCGGTAAATATAACGAGAGCGTGACCGAGATCATAGACGGAAGCGAGATACAGCGCGCCATAAAGACGGGCGTTCAGCAGAAGAAGGATACTTCTCAGGTCGGACGGCAGAAAAAGCCCGATCTCAGCGTGACGCAGGTGATAAACGACGTGGCGCGGCACAAGACGGCGCGGCAGTTCACCGAGGAAGAATCGAACGAACGCCTGAGCGGCGATATCGAGCGCGCCATGGGAAACCGTAAAAAGCCCGACGGCAAACGTCACGGGGTATCCGCGCGGCAGCTCACCGACGAGGAATCGGATGTTCGCATAGCGCGCGATATCGACAAGGCGATAGAAGAGCGAAGACGCAGCCGCTTCGGGGACTTCGAGGAAGAGGTCAAGGACATAAGCCGCGAGTATGACGGAGACCTCGGCGGCTTTGAGGACGAGGACGACGAGGACGTAAAGACCTACGAGCCCCCCATCTCGGACGACGGCGACATAATCTTCCACACGCGCGGCGATCTGGTGACCACGGACACCATGCAGATGCGCAAGCAGAAGAAGATAGACGATATAAACGAGGCGCTGCTGAAAATAGACAGCGAGGCAAATTCCCCGGATGATATCCTCGATTCCCTCAATCCCATGGAGTCGCGCGCCAAAGCCGCCGAGATCATCAAAAGCGGCGGTGATGACGAAAACACCGACACGCTCGCCGTCGCGGGCAACGACCTCAAGCGCATAGGCAGAGGCGAGGAGCATATCAAGGAATACCGCCCCGCTTCCTCGAGAAAACACGCCCGCTTTGACGCGGAGGAAGAGGAAAAAACGGCGGTACAGTCCCCCGTATTCCCCGCCGAGATACACGTCGGCGAGACTATAGTCGAGGCGCTCAACAAGAAAATAAAGGAGCAGGAGAATTCCGAGCCGAAAGAGCCGGAGGATATTCAGGTAAACGTCAGCGAGGAGCCCGAGCCCGTCAACGAGGAGCTTGAGAAGATAAAACAGGCTAACGAGTTAGCGCAGAAGAAGAAGCGCAGGATCGCGAATTTTATCCTCGAACACCCCGACACCGAGGAACTGGACTCCGCGGGCGAACCCGACGACGATGACGACGATTATGAGGAAGACTATCCCTACGATGACGATGAAAGCGCCATCGACCTCGACGACGAGAACGTTATCCGCGAGCGGCTGACACGCGCCTCCAAGGGACTTATAAGCCGCCTGATAATCTTATCGGTTTTATTCGGCGTGACGCTGTTCATCGCGCTCTTCAACACGTTCGATCTCAATTTCCCCGCGCTCAATAAGTTCATCAGCAGCCGCGTTGCCACCGACTATTATATCTACACTCATCTTACTATCGGCGTGCTGTCGTTCGCGGCTTGCTCGTCTGTGGTATCAAACGGGTTTTCCAGGCTGTTCAAGCTGAGACCCGACGCGGATACGCTCTGCGCGTTCGCACATACGGGGGCTATCGCCGCGATGATCCCGTATGTCATCAACAGCGAATATATACAGATACCGGGAAGAAGTCAAGTGTACCTTATGGTGTCGCTGGGCGCGCTTATCGCCAACACCGTCTCCAAGCTGTTCACCGTGAAGACGGCGCAGAACAATTTCTCCTTCGCGTTCGGGAAAAAGGCGAAATATTTCATCGAGCACTGCGATAATCCCGACGCGCAGCGCCTTGCCAAAGGCTCCGTGACGGGCATCCCGTATGTCGGTTCTATGAGAAAGACCGAGATGCTGTGCGATTTCATCATCTCCACCTACTGCGAGGACGCTTGTGACAGAGCCTGCCACAAGATCGTTCCGATAACCGCCGCCGCGGCGCTGGTCGGCGCTGTGTGCGCGTTCTTCACCTGCGCGGGAGATACCGAGCTTGTCGAAAACCGCGTCAATTGGGCTATCACCGTATTCACGGCGATACTGACGCTGGGCGCTTCCTATTGCAGCTCCATGGCGGTGACCCTGCCGCTGCTCGTGTCTTCGCGGCATAACGAAAAGCGCGGCTCGGCGATCCTCGGCTACGCGGCTGTAGACGAAACCGCGGATATAAACGCGGCGCTGGTGGAGGCGAAGACCCTCTTCCCCGCCGAGTGCATCAAGATCACCAATATATGCGGCTATGACAAACCCAAGGCGCGCGGCGAGGGCAAGGTGACCATAGACGAGGCAATTATCCTCGCGGCAAGCCTCGCGGTAGCCTCCGACAGCGTATTGGCGGACGCGTTCTTCGGTATGCTGAACAACAAACGCGAGCTTTTGAAGGAGGTCTCGGGGTGCGTTTATTATAACAATCTCGGGGTTTTGGGATGGTTTGTGGGGGGGCGCGTGCTGCTGGGAAACCGCCGCCATATGAATTCGCACTATATAACCGTTCCGAACATGAAAAAGGAAGCCGCGGCGAACACCAATAACGACGAGGTCATCTATCTGGCGGTCGGCGGAGAGGTCTGCCTGCTGTTCTTCGTTCATCTGGATACCGACCCCGAGATCAGAAACAGCGTTCAGGAGCTCGCGGACAACGGCGTGTCGCTCGTCATAAAGACGGTCGACGGCATGATCACCGATACCGAGGTGAGCGATCTTTTCGATATCGAAACGGGCAAGGTGAAGATACTGCCGTTTGAGGCGCACGAGACCTTCATTGAAAACACCAAGTTCGTTTCCAGCGGAAGCGCGGCGGTCTGCTGCACGGGGACGTTCCCCTCATTCGCGGGCGCTCTCCGCACGGCTCAGTCGCTCCGCCGCAAGACCACCGTCAGTCTGCTCGTGCAGCTGGGAGGAATAGGTCTGGGGATCTTGCTGGCTGTGATCTTTGCGCTGTTCTCCAACTTCGGGATGTTCAATATGCTGATACTGCTTGTATATAACATCGTCACGGGCGCGGCGGCGGTCGGCACGGCGCTGATAGTACGGGATAAAAGATCATGACGCTCGACGAGGAGCTTATGGAAAAAGCGCTCGCCCTCGCCGAAAAGGCAAGAGCGCTCGGCGAGATACCCGTTGGCGCTGTCGTCGTGGACAAGGACGGAAATATCATCGGCGAGGGCTACAATCAGCGGGAGGCGCTCTGCTCCCCCACCGCCCACGCCGAGATGATCGCCATAGAAGCCGCCGCGAAGAGACTCGGAAGCAGGCGGCTCACGGGCTGCACGATCTACGTGACGCTCGAACCCTGCCCGATGTGCGCGGGGGCTATCATGAACGCGCATTTAAAGCGTCTGGTCTACGGCGCGTTCGACGACAAGAACGGCGCGTGCGCGTCTGTGGTGACGCTGTTCGACGAGAAGTTCACGCATATACCGCTCGTCAGAAGCCGCGTTCTCGAAAAGCGCTGCGGCGATATCCTGACGGATTTCTTTAAGGAGCTGAGGGAGCGCAAAGACCTTCCTTGACCGTTAAAATATATGAACAAATACAAAACTCTGGCAAGCAATATGCTTATCCTCGCCGTAGGTCAGCTCAGCTCCAAGCTGCTGGTCTATGTTATGCTGAGGTTCTACACCGGCGCGCTGGGAACGGCGGGCTACGGCGAGATGACGGTCATCGTCAACGCCTGCGACCTGCTCATCTCAGTGGTGTCGCTCTCTATCGCGAGCGGCGTTATGCGTTTCGCGCTCGATAAGAGCAACAACGGGAGAATGGTGTTCTCGATAGGGATAAACACCATTCTAATGTGCGCGGTGGTGTTTCTGGCGTTCACGCCGCTTATAGGTAAGATACCCATACTCAAGGGCTATCAGTGGATGATATTTCTCTATGTGGAGATCGGCGCTATAAAAGAGGTCTGCGCCATTTATGTCCGATCGCGGCAAAGCGTGGGGCTGTTCGCCGTTGACGGGATAGTGACGACCGTGGCGACGGTGGTGTATAACCTGCTGTTTTTGGGAGTGTTCCACTTCGGGATCGTGGGGTATATCTTCTCCATCGTCCTCGGGAATATCACCTCCATCATCTTCCTAAACGTCACGGCGAAGCTTTATGTGCAGTACCGACCGTTCGGGAACGACCGTATGCTGCGCGGTTCAATGCTCAGATACTCTATCCCGCTGATGCCCTCGCAGATCATGTGGTGGGTGATAAACGTATCCGATACATTTATGGTGACGGAAATGATCGGCAAGGACGCGAACGGCATCTACTCGTTTGCCTACCGCTTCCCAAATCTGGCGATGCTCATTATGTCGATATTCTCCCAAGCGTGGAGAATGACCGCCATCACCGAGCGAAATTCCCGCACTACCTCGAATTTCTACACCAACGCGTTCAGCATGATGCAGACTATAATGTTTATCGCCTGCGCGGGAATTATGCTGATATTAAGACCGCTCATCATTCCGTTCTTCGCGACAGAGGGCTTTGAGACGGCGTACTTATATGTGCCGATACTGCTGGGAGCGGTGTTCTTCCAGAGCGCGGACAACTTCCTCGGGAGCATCTACGAGGCGGCGCAGAAGACCACTCATTCCATGACCTCGTCCGCCGTGGGCGCGGTCTGCAATATAGTGCTGAACATCATCCTCATTCAGACGGTCGGTATCATGGGCGCGGCGATAGCCACTATCATAAGCTACATCATCGTGTTCATATTCAGAGTCATCGACACGAAGAAATACCTTTATATGAAGATCTACTGGCTGAAAATAGGCGTTAATCTCACTCTGCTGACGGGCATGGGATTATCCGTAACGCTGCTGGAATTCGGCGTGCTGCAAAACGTCATCAACGCCGTTATTTTCATACTGATCGCCGCGCTGAACTTCAAGAGCTGCGTTCAGGCGGTACGGCTGGTGCTCAATAAAAAACTTAACAGGGAAGAACAAAAATGAAACGATTTCTTGAGATAGCAAAGATAACCTCCACCCACGGCGTGCGCGGAGAGCTGCGCTGTCAGTATTACTGCGACGACGCCGAGGTGCTCTGCTCATTTGACGAGTTGTATTTCAACAAGGGCGAAAAAAAAGTCATTGTGGAAAACGCCTATCCGCACAAGAACATAGTTGTTTTGAAGCTGGAGGGCGTAAATTCCATAGAAGACGCTCAGCCGCTCATCGGCAAGATGCTGTACATCGACCGCGAGGACGCAGAATTGGACGAGGATATGTTCTTCATACAGGATATGATCGGGCTCACCGTTAAAGACGCGGACTCGGGCGAAGTTTACGGGAAGATATCCGAGGTGTATCAGAACGGCGCGGCGGACGTGTTCTCCATAAAGAAAGAGGACGGGCGGGAGCTGATGTTCCCGAACATATCCGAGGTGGTGTTATCCACCGATATAGAGGGTGGGGAGATGATCATCCGCCCGCTTAAAGGGCTGTTTGACGATGAGGATTGATATAGCGACGCTGTTCCCCGATATGTGCGATGCGGTACTTCACACAAGCATACTGGGGCGCGGGATAAAAAACGGGTTTATTGAGGTCTGCACGCACGATATAAGGCTCTACACCGAGGACAAGCACCGCAATGTGGACGACAAGCCCTACGGCGGCGGCACGGGACTGGTGATGCAGGCGCAGCCCGTCTACGACTGTGTTATGGCGCTGAAAGCTCAGCACAAAACTCCGCCTCGGATCATCTATATGTCACCGCAGGGAGAGACGCTGACGCAGGGCAAGGTCAAGGAGCTTGCGGCGGAGGACGGGCTCATTCTGATATGCGGACACTATGAGGGATTGGACGCGCGCGTTCTCGAGGAACTGAACGCCGAGGAGATCTCCGTCGGGGATTATGTGCTGACAGGCGGCGAGCTGCCCGCGCTGATGATCGCGGACGCTGTGGCGAGATTGCAGCCCGGGGTGCTTCCAAATGAGGACGCGTATTCGCTGGAGTCGCACTACAACGGACTTCTTGAGCAGCCGCAGTACACCCGCCCCGAGGTCTGGCGCGGAAGAGCAGTGCCGGAAGTGCTGCTTTGCGGAGATCATAAGAAAGTAACGGAATGGCAGCTTGAAAAGTCGCTGGAGATAACAAAGCTAAAGCGCCCCGATCTGTACGAGAAGTACCTTATCGACCACGCCGAGGAGATAGCCGAAAAGGAGCGCCGCGAGCGGGAGAAGCAGCGCAGAAAGGAACGGCGGGCGCAAAGAAGAGCCGCCGAAAACCAAACCGGAAATGACAAATAAAGGGCTGAATTCAAATCAACTCAAATTCATCGCCATAGCCGCGATGACGATCGATCATATCGCGGATCTGATATTCCCTTGTTTTCCCGCGAACCCTATCGCGATAATTCTTCATCTGATCGGACGGATCACCGCGCCGATAATGTGGTTCTTCATCTGCGAGGGTTTTCATTATACGCGTGACCTCAGAAAATACATCGCGCGTATGGCGGTGTTCGCGGTCATTTCGCACTTTGCCTACTGCTTCGCGTTCGGGATAAACTTTATCCCGTTCAGCAGCGGAGAGATACTAAATCAGACGAGCGTCATCTTTCCGCTGTGCGGAGGACTTTGCGCGCTTTGGGCAATGTATAAGTCGGATCTTAAAAACCGGCGGAAATATTTGCTCATTCTTCTGATAGATCTGATAACGTTCCCGTCCGATTGGAGCTGTATCGCGGTAATGGCGATCCTCGCGATGTATGAAAAACGCGGCTGCCCCGAAAAACAAGTGCGCGATATGATGTTCTGGGTCGCGATATACGCGGCGGTCATTTTCTTCGCGATGAACAAGGTTCAGGGCTTGGTGCAGCTTGGAGTCATCCTGATATATCCGCTTATCAAGCTGTATAACGGCGAGCGCGGAAAAGCGAAACAGACAAAGTAGCTGTTCTACATATATTATCCCACCCATTTGATCGTGATCGGGATCATAAGACTTACGGTTTATGGGAACGTTCCCATTTTATGAAAGGTGAATTTATGACAAAAAACGCATTTATAGCGATAACCGGCAGACCGAACGCCGGCAAATCCTCGCTTACCAATCTGCTGGTGGGCGAGAAAATATCAATAGTCAGCGAGAAGCCCCAGACGACGCGCAACCGCATTAACGGCGTGCTCACCAAGGGCAATACGCAATTCGTGTTCATCGATACACCCGGTATGCTTCGCGCCAAAAACAAGCTCAACGAGCATATGGTGAAGTCCATACGCGCGTCAGTTGACGATGTTGACTGCGCCATTCTTATGGCTGACGTTACCAAAAAGATGTCGGGCGTGGAACAGGAGCTTATCCGCTCCTTCGCCGAGCGCGGAACGGAAGTCGTTCTGCTGCTGAACAAGATAGATCTTCTTAAGGACAAGGAAGAACTGCTGCCGATGATCGATCAGTACAGCAAG
The DNA here is from genome assembly GCA_964414395.1 of uncultured Ruminococcus sp. Taxonomy (GTDB): domain Bacteria; phylum Bacillota; class Clostridia; order Oscillospirales; family Ruminococcaceae; genus CAG-115. Next base: position 1,254 of record CAYPWI010000055.1, on the reverse strand, counting down.
CTCTACGACTTCGCGGAGGTCATTCCCATAAGCGTTAAGCGCCGCATCAACACGGACAGTATCCTCCCCGCTTTGGAGAAATTCGCCGTCGAGGGCGAACACTTCTTCCCCGACGACATAGCCACCGACAGGACAGAGCGCTTCCTCTGCTCGGAAATAATCCGCGAGAAGATACTTTGGACCATGCAGCAGGAGATACCCCACGGGACGGCGGTGGACATAGAATCCTTCAAGACACGGCAAAAAAACAACGCCGACATCATAGACATCGGCGCTGTGATAATATGCGAAAAAGACTCCCACAAGGGAATGATCATCGGCAAGGGCGGCGAACGCCTCAAGGAGATCGGCACTCTCGCGCGAAAGGATATGGAAGAGCTGCTGGACGCTAAGGTCAACTTGCAGCTGTTCGTCAAGGTAAAAGAGGACTGGCGCAACCGCGAAAATGTCATAAACGAATACAATATCGCGGACGAATGACGGTCATTCCGTATCGAATTTCTTGAGCTCGCGCTCCGCGTTGTTGATGACCGAAAACAGCGCGGCGCTCTGCTTGGGGAATTCCTGCTCTATACGGGCATTGGTGATCCTTTCGTCGGATGTGCCGGACGTGACTGCCTTCCCCACGCGTATCTCGTCTATGGAATACTTCGCCGAGCAGAGTCCGGAGATCTCGTCCTTTGAAACGGAAAAGCTTCCCTCGTCGTTTTCCCCGCCCGCCGAGAACAACATTCTGTAAGCGCGGTAGACGCTCGTCATGATATGAGACGATACCACCCTGGTAAGCGCCTTGTTCTTTGCTTTCGCGAGCAGCGAGAAGATGACCTCAATGGAGTTCGTTATCAGCTTTTTGCGGAGCATAACGTCGGAATTCTCCAGCGTGGAGACCTTTTCGGAAACGGTGCTCTCGGGCAGCTCCCCCTCGGAGATGACCGTGCCCGTGCGCGAGCTTGTCCGCCCAAGGAGATAGTCTACGGAAACATTATAAAAATCCGCCGCCTGTACGAGAAATTCAAGCCCGCACTCGCGCTTTCCGTTCTCATAATGCGACAGCAGCGCCTGCGCGACGCCCATTTTATCCGCCGCTTCCTTTTGCTTCAAGCCGCGCTCCTTGCGCAGCAGCTTCAACACTCTGGGGAAATCCTTATTCATTCTGCACTCTCCGGGAATTTAAAAGTCATTTAAAGACGTGAAAAATCATCAGCCTGTATATGACCACACACGAGCACATGAGGGCGATACAAGCTGAGATCA
>CAYPWI010000054.1:0-9148 GCA_964414395.1 uncultured Ruminococcus sp. | reverse complement strand
AGTAAAATCGTTTAAAGCTCCGAAAAATGCGGGAGGGAGGGGGTGAGGGAGAGGGCGGGTTATGCGCTGGCGCGCATAACGCTAGGGGGATTGGGGGGAAACCCTGTAGGCGTGTTGACTGCCCCTGGAGGGGCAGTCAACCTGAGGGGGAGGGGGTCCGCATTTTTGACGGATTTTATATCCCCCTCCCCCCCTCTCCCGAAGGGTGTTCCCCCCGCAACGCGCGGCTTTACCCTGCCAAGGGTAAATAACAAATTGACGGCTTGACAACAAGCCAAAGAGAATAAAAGCCGTGTCCGCGCAGCGGACAAAAAGAGTGCTGTTTTTACAGCCCATTTATTTCTATTCAAATAAGGAGTGATAAATTTGTCACAGTTTGAGAGGTTCTTGAAGAAGAACAAGGCAATTCGTGAAAACGTATCCTATGCCGCGTCAAAGTCACTTACCGATGAGGACGGTAAACCGCTTATGTGGACTATAAGACCTATCTCCACCAAGGAGAACGAGCAGCTGCGCGACGAGTGCATGGAGGATATTCCCGTGGAGGGGAAACCGTGGTCGTATAGACCTAAGCTGTCGCTGCGCAAGTATATGGCAAAGCTGCTGGCGGCTTCTGTGGTCGAGCCCAATCTCTATGACAAGCAGCTTCAGGACAGCTACGGGGTGATGACTCCCGAGGCGCTTATTCCGGAGATGATCGATAATCCCGCGGAGTATCAGGCGTTCGTGGACTTCGTTCAGCGCTTCAACGGGTTTGACGCGCCGCTTGAGGAGAAGATCGAACAAGCAAAAAACTGATAAGCGGCGGCGACGCGATGAGCTGTTACGCGCATTATGCGCTGCAGCGGCTGCATCTGCCGCCAGGGGAATTCGCCGATATGGACGACGCGGAAAAGGCGTTTGTTATAGCGTCTATTCGGCAGCGCATAGAGGACGAAAAGGAGCTTGTTGACAGAATGGGAGCGGGGGAGGTGTGGAAATGATCGTGGGCGAGAGCCTTATCGGCGGTTTTTCGGCGGCGGAGTATTTAGGCACGAGAATTGAGGAACTGGCGCGGCGAGCGTCGGGAGTGTATTCCGAGATAGAACGCTGTTATTGGGAGTTCGGGGATATCTTTGGGCGCGGGGCGTGGTTTGGGGAAAGCCCCGAGGACGTCTTTTTCGGCGGCGCGGAGGACGGTTCGGCGGATCGTGAAGTGAGTTTACGGGGTCTTGGCGCGAACGGGTCTTCCGCGGGTGCGGCGGCGTTTCTTGATCATTCCTCGGTGTTGGAGAATATCGTTTCCGATGTGATGAGGACGGGCGGCGCGACAAATGATCTTTATGAGCTGTCGGGGTCGGCTTACAATTCTTATCCGAGCGGGGATCGGCTTTATTATGATATGTATGACGGGTATGAGCGCGATATCATAGAAAGCTGTATAAACTTCGGCAACGGATATGAGGAGCGCTCGGCGTGGTTCAATGGCGCGTCGGAGGGCGGTTATCAGAATATCGGCATAAGCGCGGAGGATCTGTATTACGGACTTGGCGGCGCTGAGAGCGGGCTTCCCGCGCCATCGGATATCGCGTTTGGGGCGGTAACCTGGAATTCTTCCTCACTGCCGCGGTATGAGACGGCGAGGACGGAACTTGCGTTCGGGGAAGATACTTGGAAAGATTCCTCACTGCCGCGCATGATCGGGTCCGCGGATAATTTTGATACTTTGGCGGGAAGCAGGTCTGTGTTCGGGGAGAATGTTTGGGAAGCTTGCTCGCCGCGCATGGTCGGGTTTTCGGAATTCCCAGATATTTACGGCGAGCTTGATATTCCGCGTATATCGGGAGACGAGCTTCATCTATTGAGAAACAGCGCGGCGGACGGTCATTCCGCAAACGCGGAAATATCGGTAAAAGACGGCTCGGAGTTTTTCGGCGGAAACGAAGCTTTCTTTGCTGATGATGTTCATGACGCTTATGATCTCGACTATATCATAGACTATCTGGTGAGCGGCGTGAAGACCGCTCTGGAAAGCGGCGCGGAGGGGGTGCATAGCTGATGTATAATGTTTATCTCGGAAAAATGCTTTGTCCCGTAGCGCCCGAGAAGATCGTCTGCAAATTCGGGAATGGAAACAAGACCATGACGCTGATGAACGGAGAAGAGGTGAACTTTCTCAAAGAGGGAAAGCTCGGAGAAGTGGAGTTTACGCTTCTGCTGCCGAATACACGCTATCCGTTCGCGGTGTATCGGTCGGGCTTCGAGCCCGCGGTCTCCTTTCTCCGTCAGATCGAAAAGCTGAAAAATGAGAAAAAACCTTTTCAATTTATCATCGTGCGGAAATTCCCCGGTGGAAAGCGTATCTACAACACCAATGCGAAGGTGTCGCTTGAGGACTATCGGGTGGAAGAGGGCGCGAAGAACGGCTTTGACGTTTATGTGACGATCAAGCTTCGGGAATACCGCGACTTCGGGACTAAGGTCGGCAGGGTCGGCACCGGTAATGCGGGAGATATGGGCAGTACGGGCGGCGGGACTCCTTCGGCGCTAAAGCAAGTGCGTCCGTCGGAGTCATCTCCCGCGCCAAAGGGGCAGAACAAGACCTACCGCGTCGTAAAAGGCGACTGTATGTGGCTCATCGCGCAGAAGTTCTACGGAAACGGCAATCTTTACGAGAAGATCTACGAGGCTAATAAGTCGGTGTTGGCGGGAAGAAGTCCGCGGTGTCTGATATTCGTCGGCGATGAGCTGACGATACCGCCGCTTGACGGTTGACAGTGAAATTTCAAAACGCAGCGAACGAGACATTCCGCGCGCAGCAAAATGCGCTTTTGAAATTTATATTCAAATAAGGGGGAAAGAATGAGCGGTGAAAAAGCAGAGCTGCTGATCTTCCACGAGGATAAGGTGATAGAGCCTTCCGTGATCGAGGGAGTGGTCTGGCAGACCGAGCGCAGAAACGCGCCGGGAAAGCTGACTTTCGGCGTTATCGGCGACAAGGCGTTGGAGATATCCGAGGGTGACGCGGTGCGGTTCCGCTTCGGGGATAATAACGTCTTTTACGGGTATGTGTTCACTTTGAAAAGCGGCTCGGAGGGTGTTATCTCGGTGACTGCCTATGATCAGCTGAGATATCTCAAGAACAAAGATACCTACGTCTACGAAAACAAGACCGCCGCCGAGGTCGTGAAGATGATCGCAAAGGATTTCGGCTTGCAGACGGGCGTTATCGACGATACGGGCTATAAGATACCGTCGCGGGTGGAGAATAATTCCACGCTGTTTGACATCATCGGCAGCGCCTTGGAGCTGACTGCCGCAAACCGCGGGAAAACGTTTGTCCTCTATGATGATTTCGGAAAGCTGACGCTGAGAGGTCTCGAGAATATGCGGGTCGGTATTACCGTTGACCGCGATACCTGCGGGAGCGTGGAGGGCAGTTCTTCGATAGACTCCAATACGTTCAACAGGGTGAAGCTGGTCTATGAGAACGATAAGACGGGACAGCGCGAGGTCTACATCTCCAAGGACGATGAGAGCGTTAAGCGTTGGGGCGTTCTGCAATATTTCGGCACGCTGAAAAAGGACGAGAATGGTTCTGTAAAGGCGAAGAAGCTGCTGGAAAAATATAAAGGCGGTGCGCGTTCGCTGGACGCGAAGAATGTTCTCGGGGACTGCCGCGTCAGGGCGGGCTCGGTGCTGACCGTCGTCATAAAGGACGGCGGCGCGGATGTGGCGGGCTTTATGACGGTGGAGAAATGCCGTCACGTATTCAAGGGCGGCGTTCATCTTATGGATCTGTCGCTCGGCGTTTAAAGGGGGCGGATAAATGCTTGACGCAAACGATCTGCTGGAGCTTATCAAGCGCGCCGCTATTGACGCGGACGAGCAGGAGCAGCCGTGCGATTTCCTGTTCGGCACGGTGACGAGCGCCGCACCGCTTAAAATCCGCGTCGAACAGAAGCTGGAGCTGGGAGAGGCGCAGCTTGTCCTTACGCGAAATGTTACCGACCATAAGATAACGATCATCGGCGGGAACGTTCGGGACTTTTTCTATACGGGCGGCGGGGGCACGGCGGCTCTTGAAGATCCGCCGCCGCACGTACACGCCATAGGGGAAATGGAAGTGGAAGTAAAAAACGCGCTGAAAGAGGGAGAATGTGTTATTCTCTTAAAGCAGCGCGGCGGGCAGAAATATCTGGTATTGGATAGGGGGAACAAAGCATGATACCGTTGGTAAACAACGCGTCTTTTATGGCTCTGGAAGTAAAAAACGAGCCTTCCAAGAGCTATAAGATGGACATAGATCCGGAGATCATCAACGGAAGTGTCGATGAGCTGGCGGCGGTGAAGCAGGCGGTCTACAAGATACTGAACACCGAGCGCTATCTCTATCCCGTGTATTCATGGGACTACGGCGTGGAGCTTGACGATCTGCTCGGCGAGCCCGCGGACTACGTCTGCGCGGAGCTGGAGCGGCGCATCACCGAGGCGCTGACGCAGGATGACCGCATAGAGTCGGTGGACGGCTTCGAGTTCGATCTTTCGGAGAAGAAAACAGTCAAGGCGTCGTTTTCGGTACGGTCGATATACGGCAGCTTTGAGGAGAGCAAGGCGGTGAATATCTGATGTATGAAAATATCACTTACGACTGGGTCTTGAAGCGTATGCTCGGGAGGATCCCCGATACCATAGACAAGCGCGAGGGCTCTGTTATCTACGACGCTTTAGCTCCCGCGGCGCTGGAGATAACGCTGATGTATACGGAGCTTGACCAAATTCTGGACGACTGTTTCGCGGACACGGCTTCGCGCGGGTATCTTATCCGACGCGCGGCGGAGCGCGGACTGTATCCCAAGGCAGCCGCATACAGCGTGCTGAAAGCGGTGTGCGTTCCCGAGACGGTGGAGATCCCCGTCGGCGCGCGGTTCACCTTGAACGATCTGAGCTATGCCGTCACGGAGAAAACGTCCGACGGGAGCTATAACGTCCAATGTGAGACGGTGGGCGCTGTCGGCAATAAATACTTCGGCGCTATGACACCCGTGGATTATATCAAGGGGCTGGAGAGCTTTTCCATAACCGAGCTTATGATCCCCGGAGAGGACGAGGAGGATACCGAGGTGTTCAGAAAGCGGTATCTGGAGTCGTTCAATTCCAACGCCTACGGCGGCAACGCGGCGGACTACATTCAGAAGACGACGCAGCTTTCGGGGGTGGGGGCTGTTAAGGTAACGCCCGTCTGGAACGGCGGGGGCACGGTGCTGCTGACTATTCTCGACAGTGAGTTTAATATTGCGTCCGACGCGCTTATAAGTCAGGTGCAGCGGCAGATTGACCCTATAGGTGACGCGGGCGGCGAGGGCATAGCGCCTATAGGACACATCGTCACGGTGAACACCGCCGAGGAAGTGCCGATAAATATCGCGTTCGGTCTCACGCTTGACGAGGGGCTTACCTTCGAGAGCGTGAAGCAGAGCATCGAACGCGAGATCGGCGACTATCTGCTCTCGCTGCGAAAGGAATGGCAGGCGCGCGACAGCCTTGCTGTCAGAATAGCGCAGATAGAGTCGCGTATCATGGGGATAAGCGGCGTGGTGGATATCGGCGATACCCGAATAAACGGCGGGGCGGAAAACGTTATCCTCACAAAGTATCAGATCCCCGTTTCGGGGGTGATCTCAAATGGCGCGTGAGGTCGATCTTAAGAGCTTCCTTCCCGGGTTTGTCGGAGAATACCGCGAGATAAAGGAGATACTCCATGCGGAAGATCCCGAGATACAGGCTATGGAGAATATAGCGGAAGGGGCGCGGGACTGCTCGTTCATCTCGCACTGCAATGAGGACGGGGCGGAACGGTTCGAGCGTATGATGAACATCTATCCGCTGTCGTCCGATACATTGGAGGAGCGCCGCGCGCGTATCCTTATCCGCTGGAACGAGGCTCCGCCGTATACTGTGGCGGCGCTCGAAAAGAAGCTCTCGGCTATCTGCGGGAGCGGGAATTTCTCCATCGGCGGGGACTTTGATAAATATCGGCTGGATATCTCCGTCACGCTGACCCACGCGGGACAGGTGGACGAGCTGGAGCGGCTCCTTCAAAAAATAGTTCCCGCAAATCTGGTCGTCTCCGTGCGGAATTTCCTCGAACCGTCGCTCGCTTCGAGAATGTTTATCGGCGGCGCGGTGCGGCAAAGCACGCTGTTCGTCATCAAGAGCGGCGTGTGAAAATACTTGTAAAGGAGAAGATAAATGCAGGATCTTATCATCACCTCGCGCGGCGAGCAGCTGGCGGCGCGTCTCGCGGGCGGCATCGCCTCGGCGGCGTTTACGAAGCTTTGCGCGTCGTCGGCGGACTATTCCGCAATGAAAACAGACGAGCTAAAGTCGCTTGACATTCTTTCGGGCATATGTCAGGAAGCGGCGGTCTCGGGCGTGCGGCTCGCGGAAAATTCCACTATAGAGATAACGGCGGCGATGGATAACCTTGAACTGAAACAGGGCTATTATATCAGAACGATAGGCTTGTACGCGGAGGACGAGGACAAAAACGAGATACTCTTCGCGGTGAGCGTAGAGCCCGACGCTCCGTTTTATATGCCGCCGTTCGCGGGAAAGACCGTTTCGGGCGTTACCTACAAGCTTCTGGCGGCGTTCGGCGGTTCGGAGAATGTGACCGTCGGCGCGTCCTCGGACGTTTACGCCTCGGCTGTTCAATTGGAGGACGAGGTTAGGCGCATAAACGAGCGTATTGACTCGCTTTCGTTCTCCGAGGAGATAGACAGTCACAATAAGAACGAACGGTCACACCCAAAGCTGCTTGAGAAGCTGAACGTTCTCGACGGGCGGCTGGAGCTGGTGGAGCTGGCAGCAGGCGGGAAGATCACGGCGAACCCGTTTTTGGTGACGTTCGGAAATCTCACAGGTCTGACATCGGTTACGGGCATCTGGAACAGAGACGCGGCTCGGCTGGAATTTTAGGGGGTGAGTAAATGGCGATAACATTGAATGACAAGAACGTCGGCGACGTCGTTAAGATCAACGAAAACGGTACGGCGGTCAATTTTATAATCGTTCACAAGGGAAAGCCGTCGAGTGCGTATGACGAATCGTGCAGGGGTATATGGCTTCTGAGAGAAAACGCAAATCTCAGGCAGGGCTTCGACAGCAACGGTTATAATGATTTCGAGAATTCGACGATCAAAACCACGCTGAACGGAACGTATCTTAACACTATCGATCCTAAAATAAGAGCGGTCATAAAGACGGTAAAGATCCCTTTCAAGAAGGGCAGGGGAAACGCGTCGACGGGGGTACTGAGCGGATCCGACGGGTTATCCTGCAAGGTATTTCTGCTGTCGGCGAGCGAGGTAGGGGTTTACAATGCCATTGACGAAGGGGAGTGTCCCGAGGAAGGCGCGCGGCTTTCGTACTTTTTGGATGGCGTGTATTCGGGGGCAATGCAGAAGCGCAAGTGCGCCGCCGATACGGGCGCGGTCCCTTGCTGGCTGCTTCGCTCGCCGTATACCTTGAACGCTAAAAATGTATGGATGATAAATGAAAATGGCGGTACCGAGTCCATACTCGCGACCGGAACCGGAATACACGCACGTCTTGCTTTCGTGGTTCCCGACTATCTTCTGGTCGACTCCGGCGGCAATGTTTATGTGAATAATGTTCCGACGATCACGAGCGACAAGACCGGAAACCTCGGAACGCTTACAAACGGGTTTACCTGCCACTATTCCGTGGACGACGCGGATACGGCGGACAATGTTGCCGTAAAGGTCATGGCGGACAGCACGGAGCTGTTATCTTTTACGGCGGTAAAAAACAAGCAGTACTCCTATTCTATCACGGGGAACGCTTGGCTTGAAGTCACGAACGGAAAGCACACGTACAAGATCACCGCGTCGGACGGAAAAGACACGGTGGAGAGCGCGCTGACATTCACGCGAGATCAGAAAAGCCTATCGGTAGAGCTCGCTTCTCCGCTTGCCTCGGACGACAGGATAACAGCCTGTGCGCTCAATATCGAGGGCTCTGTCCCCGCGGACGCGGTGTGTAAATATGAGGTGACGAACAACGCGCGTGACAATGCGCCCGTGTGGGAGGACTGCACCGCGAAGATAAGGGCAGGGCTGAATTATGTGTTCAATAATACGGCGGCGAAGAACGGCTACGCGTTTTTGTTCCGAATAAAGATCACACGCGGAACGTCGGGTCTTGGCGGATATATCAACAGGATCACGGGAGGTTTTGAGTAATGGTCGTATGGTTCAGTCAGAGCATTAAAAAGCTCAATGAGACAAAGGCGGAAAAGAAGCTGCGCGGAGATGAGATAGCTGAGCTTCAGGACGCGCTGGTCGAGATCGCCGATATCGTTTCGGGTCTGAGCGCCGAGCGTGATGAAAAGGAGGACGGCGGCAATGGCTAAGATCTATGTGCGGAAAATTCGCGAGGGGGCTATGATTTTGGAACAGGTGCCCGCGCGCTGGAGAAAGCAAGTCGAAGAGCTGCTGAACGAGGGGTGATCTTTTGGATGATACGGTGATCGCGGCGCTTATAAGCGGCTCGGTGACGCTTGTGAACGTTATCTTTACGGCGGTGTTCGGAGCGGTGAAGGACAGGCGATGTAAAAAGTCCGCGGACGAGCGCAATATCGAGGACGGGCTGCAATGTCTTCTCCGAGCCGAGATAATCCGCGCTCATGAAAAATACACGGATATGGGGTGCTGTCCTATCTACGCGAAGGAGAGTCTGCGCCGTGCATATACCGCTTATCATAACCTGGGCGGAAACGATATAGCGACTGCGCTGTATAAGGAGTGTCTTGATCTTACGGACAGTCTGTAGCAAATTCCCCGAAAGGGAATATAATGGAATATGCCGCGGCGTGCCGGAACAACGCAAAAGAGACGCATTTTATACTATTTTTCAATTGAGATCGTACAAAATGTGTGGTTACTATCAATAGTTGACAGTTTACAGTTGACAGTTGACAGTTAATGAATGGCAGCGAACTATTGCGTTTGTTAGCCCTTGGTTTTGTACACTTTTAATTGAGAATTAGTATTAAACTGTCAAATGTACACTATCAACTGTCAACTGTCAACTGTACACTATCAACTGTCACAAATCCCGCCCGTTTTTTTCAAAACAATTGTTT
>CAYPWI010000053.1:0-9161 GCA_964414395.1 uncultured Ruminococcus sp. | reverse complement strand
TAAATGCTGTCTAAAAAGTACCCCCTTCGTGTCCAATATTATTATACCACTTCAGCGTTTTTGCCGGATTTTATTGCCCTCCCCCCTCCCGAAGGGTTGTCCCCCGCACCGCGCGGCATTACCCTGCCAAGGGTAAAAAACAAACCGACGGCTCGGCAGCCAAAAAAGAGACAAAAAAGCGCCGTCCGCGCTCTCGGACAAAAAGAGGGCTGTTTTTTACAGCCCCATTTTTGTGTTACGGCGCGATTTATTCCGGATCTTCAAGTTCAAGATCCTCTATCTCGCGTATGATGCTCTTGCGGCGCTCGGAGAAGTTCATCTCTTTGTAGTGCTCTTGATATTCCTTGCAGCCGTATCTTCCGATGAAGTCCGCGGTGTATATGCTGACGGTGAGCTCGGTGATGAAGATCAGCAGCTCCTGCCCCTCTTGGAAGGCTTCCTCACAGAACTTGAACACGTTGGAAAGAACCGCGGAACATTCGGAGACCGCCTTTGACTGCGCCTTTTTGCGCTTGTCAAAATCTGACTTCATTATCTTGTAAGTATCCGACGCGTTCGCGGGTGACTTTTTCCCGATCTCGTTTATCTGATCCTCAAGCGCCTTTATGGCGTAGTTGAGCGCGTATTCTTTGTCGGCGGAAAGATTGGAGGCGGTCTTGCCCTTTTCTATATCCTTTTTGCAGCGTTCGATGCGGTTTTCGATGCAGTCGATGTAGTTCGACTTCTCCGCAGCCTCGACCTTGATATCTCTTATGCAGTTGAACAGCTCTTTTATGCCGTTCTCGATCTGATAGTTTTCGCGGATGGGATTGGACAGACCGTCGAAAAGAAGTCCGATAAGCGACAGCCGCTCGTCGAAGCGCGCCTTCTTCGCACGGTCAACGATCTCCTTGTCGTACTTTCCGTTAAGGATCTTATCCACCTGATAGTCCGAGCGGTATTTGCGGAAGAGGTCGTAGTAGGAAGCGAAGCTCTTGGCGGTCTTGGGGTGCTGGAGATACTGCCCGATGAGCTTTTCGTCCACGGTGTAGCCAAGCTTCTCGTAGATCTTGATGATATCCGAAAGATCCGACCAGCCGCGCGCCGTGACGAAGGTCTTTCCGTCTACGGTGGATTCGATCTTGTAGAAGTCGTCCTTCTTTATGTCGAGGTAAGTAACGATAGCGGCGTGAGTGCCCTTGGAATAAGCGTATTCCTTCCAGGTCTCGAGATCGGGCTCAACATTGATGCGCTTTAGCCTGTCCCAGGTGACGATATCGAACTCGCGCACGGAGTTGTTGTACTCGGGCGGGTTTCCCGCGGTGACTATTATCCACCCACGAGGAACACGGTGCCGCCCGAAGGTCTTGTATTGCAGAAATTGCAGCATTGCGGGCGCGAGCGTCTCTGATACACAGTTTATCTCGTCGAGAAAGAGGAGGCCCTCGGTCATTCCCGTTTCCTCTATGGTGTCATATACCGAGGCGATGATCTCGCTCATGGTGTATTCGGAGACGCTGTATTCCTTGCCCGCGTATTCCTTCTTTACGATAAACGGCAGACCGAGCGCGGACTGTCGGGTGTGGTGGGTCATGGAGTAGCTTACAAGACCTATATTAAGTTCGGAGGCTACCTGCTCCATTATGGCGGTCTTGCCTATGCCGGGCGCGCCCATCAGAAAAATGGGGCGCTGACGCTCCACGGGAATGACAAGGTTTCCGAACTCGTCCTTGGTGAGATACGCGGCGACCGCGTTCTTGATATCGTCTTTTGCCTGTCCTATGTTCATAAGTTTATTTCTCCTTTATATGATTTATATATCTTCTTTTCCGAGAACCAGCTTTATAGCCCACGGCGGCACCTTGGGCGGGTCTGAGCCGTCGCTGATGAACACGAACGCCGTTTCATACGGCGGTTTTTTCGATGGGAATGTTCCGTAGCCGTCGGTGAAGTAGATAAGCCCCTTGAGGTCGTCGAATTCTTTGCACTCGACCAGCGAGTTCACATAGCTGAACACGGGGCGGAAATCCGTTCCGCCGAAGCCGTGGAGCTCCATTTCCGAAAGATATTTGTCGAACTCTCTCTGGCAGGTGATCTTCACGTCCTCCTGGATAGCCGCGTCGCACTGTATGATGTGAAGGTTTATCTTCGTGAAGAAGCTCTCGGTGGTCTTTAAGATATTGTAGGTCTTCTGAATGAAGGTCTGCACCAGCTCTCCCGCAACGGAGCCCGAGGTGTCTATGGCGATCACGAAATCGCGTATGCGCTTTACTTCCTTGTATTCGAGCGGCTCTATAAGCGGCATATTTTCATAGAGCTCCAGCCCGTAGGTGTAGTAGTTGTAGTCGAACTCGTCGGGGTTTATCTTCATGATCTCGCCGCGCACCGCGAATTTCTTGAGGAACTCTTCGTAGTTGTAGCGCTCGCGGTTCACGTCCTTGAGGTTCTGCTTGAGAAAGCCCGCCTCGCTGCCCTGCCTTTTCGAGAACGTTTCAAGATCTATAGACATTCTCTCGGAGATGTTTGACCACATCTGTTTGAGCTCTTCTCTTGAGATCATGAAGGATGACATTCCGCCCTCGTCATCTCCGCCGTCGCCCGAACTTATCGAACCGCTCAGCCCCTTCTCGGCTTTTTCCTTGTCTGAAAGATACCAAAGCTGATGATCGTCAGCCATAAACAGCACGGTCAGCGCTTGCAGCGTTTCGTCGGGGAGATGCTTGTCGAGAAGGAAGCGGTAGATCCTCTCGGCGGAGGGCACGGTAAGCTCTTTGGCGAATTCCTCGATAAAGCTTTGCTGCTGCTGTGCCTTCATGGTGTTGAGATAACCGAGCTTCAGATCGTTTATCACACATTCCACGGCGATATCGCAGGCAAGATCCCAATAAGGACGGTCGATAGCGGGATCCACGAACATATGCTTGAAAACGCAGTGAAATGTCGAGTGGATAAGCGAGCGCGTGGGCATAGTCTCTTCCACGCGGTAAGCCGTGAGTATATGCTCGGGAGCGTATATGTACACCCGCCCGTCCGTCGCGGTGCTTTTAGTAATGTCGGGGCGTGATTTTACCGTCGGTTCGGAAAGCGCCATATCCATAAAACGGAGATTTACCAATAGCTTGCTGCGCGCGAGCTTGATTATTTCCGACGCTACTTTTTCGATTTTTTCCTGTGAGATCTCATCAAGCAAATCTTTTCCCTCCTCTGAGACAGATAAGCGGCGCGTTCTTTCCCCCGCACACTTTCTAATTTATATTATAGCATATAGTTTTGACTTTGTAAACAGCTTTTTGATCAATAATGATAAGCCGTTCATGTTGAGAGACAATTTTATCCTCGGTTGTTGACAAAACATCGTCAATAATGCTATAATAAAATCGGTACAATGAGAAGTTTTGCCCCGAGACTTTGGGCGGAAAACGGAGGAACAAAAAATGAGCGTGAACGAACAGATAAATTCCATAATATGCGCGGCGTATCGCGGAGAGCATCCCGAGCCCATCTATTCTTTGCGGAACGCGGAGGAAGCGGCGGTCTGCGATCAGGCGCTGGCGCTCGCCTGCCGCTACCGCGGTTTGAAGTATGTTAAGGCGCTCGTGGAGTGCGGCGTGACATTCGGAAAAAGGCTTGATACATGGACATACGATCACTCGATCGCGCTGCTCGAACACAACAGCGCCATGCTGGGGTGTTTCAGAATAAATCAAAAAAGCGTTTATCTGGGTCAGGACGCGAAGATCGTTTCCAATGACGGGCGGTCGCTCGAGACTTTTCACGTTCTTCCTATCGAGGAGCGCGCCGAGATAGCGGAGTATCTCTGCGAGAACGGAGATAAGGCTTGGTTTGATATGAACGAGCTGCTGCCTTATTCCATATTGAGCGGCAGCCGCAAGATCACCGCGGCGCTGAAAAAGCACGGCGCTCATCTCACGGAGGCATGGAAGACCGATCTTACGGAAGCCTCGCGGAGCTATAATAATTGGTATGAGGCGGCAAATATGATGAACGCTCTTTCCGACGCGGAGTTCGTTCCGATTTTGAGCGATCTCGCGGCGGAGCTTGGCGGCGCGAAGTTCCACTTCACAAACGGCATATACGAGGAAAATTACTCGGAGTATAAAAAGCGATACAGATTTTTTGATATCGAGACCTTCAAGTTCATTCTGGAGAACTTCAACCGGAAGAAGATGAACAAGGGCAGGATAATGAAGGACGCGATAAACCTCGACCGCCTTGAATGTATCATGTTCTGCGCGGAACAGGGGTGGCTCTCTCAGCCGCGCAAGCGTGATGAGATAATAGCTTATTCGCAGGAAAAGGGAAAGACGGAGATCACGGCGTGGCTGCTGGACTTCAAGAACCGCACCGCCGATCTCGCCGCCGAGCGCGAAAAAGCCGAAAAGCGTATGATGGCGCAGCTGAACGCCGACCCGAATTCCGTCACCGAGATGAAGAGGATCTGGAATTTCGAGAAGCTCGAGGACGGCACGCTGATGATAACGCGCTATAAGGGCAAGAGCACAGAGATCGTCGTTCCCGAAAAGATAGGCAAGGACACCGTAACGGCTATCGGAGACTTCGGGCTGGCGTCATACGCGCCGAGACTGACGCAGGTCCGCGAGAAATTTTTGCAGACTGTAAAGAGCATAAAGCTCCCCGAGACGATAAAGGTCATAGGTAAAAACGCGTTTTACTCGCTTTATCAGCTCGAAAGGATAAACATTCCCGACAGCGTTGTAAAGATCGGCGAGGGCGCTTTCAGCTCCTGCTTCGCGCTGAAAGCGGCGGAGCTTTCGGATTTTGTGACAGAGGTCGGAGTGAAGCTGTTTTCGGCGGATATAAAACTCGAGAGCGTTCGGCTGCCCGCGGGGCTTACCGAGATCGGGGACTATATGTTCAGCGGCTGCGACTGCCTTAAGAGCATTGAGATCCCCAAGGGCGTGAAGCGAGTTGGTATATGGGGATTTCGTCAGTGCAAGGCGCTCGAAGAGGTCATCCTCCCCAACGGCGTGGAGGAGATAGCGCGCGAGGCGTTCTCGGAATGTGAGAATTTGAAAAGGATAGTGCTCCCCGCGTCGATAAAGCTTATAAAGAATTACGGAAAACCGCTCAGAACGCCTTTCCACGGCATAGAGGGATTAACGGCTGTCGTGGAGCCGAACAGCTACGCCGAGAAGTATTGCAAGAGAAATAATATACGGTTTGTATATAATACCGACAACATTTGAGCGGCAAATCATGAAATTTCTTTAAGATCACGAAATTTCAAAACGCCGCTTTCAACCGATCCGTGCAAAGCACAAGTTAAAGCAACACGAGACAAAGGCAGAGAGTGTGGGAAATTTCAAAACGCGGCGAACGAGACATTCCGCACGCAGCGAAGCGAGCACGGAATGTCTCGCGAGCCGGCGAGCGGTGAACGGAGCGCGAAGCGCGGAGTGAACCGCGGTTTTGAAATTTCTTTAAAATAAGGAGGACGACAAATGATACATGAACCATATCCATCTGACAGGCTTGAGAAAGCCGTAGCCGACTTGCCCCCCGACGAGCTGCAAAAGCTGTACGGCAAAATGGGCAAGGTCGAGTTCTCAACACGAGCTTTGGGACTTGCCTGCCGTTTCCGCGGCTTGGAAACCGTAAAGGCGCTTAGCCGATGCGGCGCTACGTTTTACATTTCGCAGGACGCGATAACGGAAAGGCGGTATCGGATATATTCGGGCACGAAGTATGAAAATTATCGCTCGGATTTCTCACTGTATCTGCTGAGAACGTTTAAGAAGATACCGGGCGCTTGCTGCTGCGTAGGGCTCAGATTTCAGAAATATCTCCCCGCCTCGGGCAAGAAGAAGCACGAAATGATCTCCGATGAAGAGCGCGCAAAGGTTTTGGGATATCTCTGCGATAACGCCGAAAAGCTCTACTTCAAGCCGAGCGAGCTGCTGTTTTTCTCGATATTCACGCGTGACGAATTCATATATAAAGAGCTTAAAAAGCGCGGAGTGACGCTTTCCGAAAAGCGCGTCTCGATCATGACGGGCGGCGGTATTATGAGCGATATGTATTGGTTCGAGTTTCTGTCGCTTATAAAGAAGCTGAGCGACGAGGATTTTTTGCCCGTTATGAGACTCTTGTATTCGGAGCTCGGCGGCGGAAAATTCTATTGCACCAATAAGGTGTATGAGCTTTGCAAGGCGCGGTTCGGGCTGCCCGGGGTCGGGGAGCTGTTCTGCGAGTGCTTTAATACGGATAAGCTGAATAAGCTGGAGCTCCTGCGCGGTATGGTCGAGGAAAACGCCGTCAATATGCTGGAGCTTGCCGAAAAGGCGGGCTGGCTCGCAAACAACAAGCGCCGCGACGATCTGATAGCGTTCGCGCGGCAGGGCGGTCAAACGGAGTGTCTCGCGTGGCTGCTCGATTTCAAGAACCGCACCGCCGACTTCGCCGCCGAAAACGAACGCGCCGAAAAGCGCCGCATGGCGGAGCTGAACGCCGCGCCAAATTCCGTTCTTGTTATGAAAAAGCTCTGGAGCTTCAAGAAAATAGATGACGAGCTGATGAAGAGGAATTTGTTCCGCGTCATTGACGGGCTTTCGGGAACACTTGCGATAACAAGCTATAAGGGCGGTATGACCGACGTCACGGTCCCCGAGAAGATAGGAAAGAGCGAAGTCCGCGCTGTAAGCAACGGGGCTTTCGCGGGCGCGTCGGGCGTGGGCGCGGGGAACGTCCGTCCCATAGCCTCGGCGGAGCAGATGAAGTGGAGAATGGACAACATCAGAAGCGTCACGCTCCCCGATACGATAAAGTATATCGGCGTGGGCGCGTTTGCCATGCTGAGAATGTGCAAGACGATCAACATTCCCGACGGCGTGGAGGAGATAGATAACTTCGCGTTTACGCGCTGCTATGAGCTGGAAGAGATCGTTATCCCGGGTTCGGTGAAGAGAATAGGAATGTACGCGTTCTCAAACTGCGCGAGGCTCACTCGGGTCGTTATCCGCGAGGGCGCGGAGACTATCGGCGCGGGAGCGTTCAGCGAGTGTATGCGGCTTGAAACGGTCGAGCTTCCCGCGTCGTTGAGGGAGTTCGGCGAGGAGAACACATGGGGCGGCAGAGTAAATGTGTTCGGCAAAAGCAATACGGGCAGGCTTGCCGTGAAGTGCCCCAAGGGAAGCCGCGCGGAGGAATACTGTAAAAGCTTGGGGATAAAGACGGTCAATTAGGAGGGTGTATGGAACATCATTCGTTCAGTACGGAATATGGGAAAAACCCGCTTTTCGCCGCGATAATTCTTCGTGACGAAAATCTGATAAAGACGCTGAAAACGCGCGGCGAAACATTCTCCGAGGAACTGAAAAACCTGCTTGTAAACGGCTCCGGGTCATTGGTCGGCAGCAGCCCCGACGCGTCGTTTATGCTGAACTATATCGTAGATCTCGGAAGCATGACCGCCGAGGAATTTCTCTTCATTATCCCGCGTCTTCATGAGGAAGCGGGCGAGCCGCTTTATTTCACGAATTCCATGATAAACGGAATATTTGAATATAAGGGATTTGAAGAACTGCTCTTTGACGTAAGAGTGTTGGAGTGCTTCCTCAATTGCTTTGATATTAAAAAGATCAATAAAAAGGAATTTATGACACGCTTCATCGACATAGACCGCGCCGATCTGCTCGCTCTTTGCGCGGAGCGGGGTTGGCTCGGCAGCGTTAAAAAGTGCGATGAGCTTACGGAATTGTCGAACGAGAACCAAAGCGCCGAATGTACGGCGTTTCTTCTGGACTTCAAGAACAGGAACTTCGACCTTGCCGCCGAGCGCGAAAAAGCCGATAAGAAATCCATGCGGGAGCTGAACGCCGCGCCGGGCTCCATGACGGCTTTGAAAGCGCTCTGGTGCTGGAAGAAGCGAGAGGACGGCGGGCTTACCGTAACGCGGTATAAGGGCACCGCCGCCGAGGTCACGGTGCCGGAGAAGATCGGGAACGATACCGTAACGGAGATAGGCATGGCGTTTTCTCCCATTGCGGGAGCGATAACGCCGAAGATGTCCGAGTTCCGCAAGACCGTCACGCGGATAACGCTGCCCGAGACGGTAACGAAGATAGCGGACTACGCGTTCGCCCATTGCGAGGGGCTTGAATACGTGAATATCCCCGCCGCGGTCACGAGGATAGGCAGAGGCGCTTTCAAAGGCTGTGATAAACTGTGCGCCGCGGATATTCCGAACGGCGTGTGTGAGATATACGAGGAGACTTTTGCGAAATGCGCTTCGCTGGTCTCCGTTCGTATCCCCGAGAGCGTAAAGAAGATAAGCGTAAAGGCGTTCTCGGAGTGTGAGGATCTGGAAGAAGTGACGCTGCCGAGCGGTCTGACGGGTCTGGGTGAGGACGCGTTTTCAAGCTGCGTATCGCTCAAAGAGATAGAACTGCCGTCGGGGATTACAAAGATACCCACATTCTGCTTCCATTGTTGCTGCGGTCTTGTCCGCGCCGTTATCCCGAGCGGAGTGACGGAAATATCGCGCGGCGCTTTCGGTATCTGCTACAGCCTCACGCGGATAGATATCCCCGATACCGTGGTATCTGTCGGCGACGCGGCGTTTGCGGGCTGTTCGTCACTTGAAACATTGGTCATACCCGAGGGCGTGAAGAATATAGGTATTCAGGCGTTCGCGAACTGTCAAGACCTCAAACGCGCGGAGCTGCCGCGTTCTCTTGAGAATATAGACGTTATTTCCTTTGAGGCAACGGGGAAGCCGCGTACTATATTTGATAAGTGCCCGAACGTGACGGCTGTAGTATATCCCGAAAGCCGCGCGGAGGAATATTGCAAGCGGTATAATATACCCTTTGTATATTATGACGACGATATCGCGGCTCGTAAATAGCGCGCTGCCGTCGAAACAACAAGCCGGAGATCGATGCAATTCGCGAAAGAGAACGTAAAAAACAGTTCTTTTTAATTTGTTTGATTGAATATAACCGCCGCAGCAAACACTTGTCAACCTACGGACAACTTACGCCACTTATAATTCGGATAAAGCAGTCGGTGATACATTGGGCATAACGGTGAAAGATAACAAAATCGCTTGCATCACCGATCGTAAAAAGTGTGTCAAATGTTTCCAATAAAAGCGAGACAGTCGGATAAACACGTGAGCGGCTTACGCGACCTATAATTCG
>CAYPWI010000052.1:0-9189 GCA_964414395.1 uncultured Ruminococcus sp. | reverse complement strand
TAGAGGCAGAGCCCGATAACGGCACCATCAGAATGGATCTCTCCAATCTCCAGCAGATGCGCGAGATACTCGATCAGCGCGTTATGGACTTGAAGATCGCCGAGAACGTGGCGCTCCAGACCGTTCCCATGCTGAAAACGATGGAATATTCCAACCTCAATCTGGTGCGCAAGATAAACTCCGCTTTCATCATCACGATGCCCGTATTCAAGCAGTCGCTGGCTCAGGCTATCATGCTCAAACGTCAGAAGATCCAAGCGGAATCCCTGGCGGCGCTCGATGAGAAGACCAACGAGATGCTGATAAAGAACGCCCAGAACACCGTGGAGCAGTCCAAGATGGTGGCAGGCATGGCGGCGAATTCCTCCATCAAGGTGGAGACCTTGCAGCAGACCTGGCAGACCATCGTCACCGGTATCGACGAAGTACAGGCTATACAGGATCAGGCGCGCGCAAAGCGCATCGAAGATTCCAAGGCGCTTGAGGCTATCAAGGACGACTACAAGAAGCGCATGAAGGCGTGATCGCTTCGCAATTGACAATGGATAATAAAACCGCGGCGTTCCCGTTTGGGAGCGCCGCGGTTTATTATTCAAGATATTCAGATCGCTTTTGTGACTTCTTTCAGCCACTCGGCTTCCTCCTTGGGGAGACGCGGCGCTATCCGCTCATAAACGAACGCGTGATAGTCGTTTAAATATCCGCGCTGCTCCGATGTCAACAGTCTCGGCTCTATGCCGTCCGGATCGAAAGGCACTAAAGTCAAAGGCGAGAAGCACAAAAATCCGTCCGGTTCCGCTTCACGGCATAGTATAAGGCTCTCATGGCGTATCCCGAACTTTCCCTCATAATAAAAGCCCGGCTCGTCGGAGGTTATCATACCCGCCTCTAACGGAGCGTCATTGGTAGTTCTGTAGGATATGCGCTGCGGTCCCTCGTGAACGTTCAGCAGGAAGCCAACTCCGTGCCCCGTGCCGTGGTTGAAGTTCATACCGCGATCCCAGAGCGGTTTGCGCGCTATAGCGTCCAGCACCGAACCGCGCGTTTCTTTGGGGAACACGGCTCTCAGAAGCTCCAAGTGCCCCGCCAACACGAAAGTGAACGCCCTGCGCTCGTCCTCGGTAAGCTCGCCCAATACAAAAGTACGCGTTATATCGGTCGTGCCGTCGGCATAATGCCCGCCCGTATCGGAGAGCAGCATACCGCGCGGCTGCAATTCAACGTCGGTCTCCGCGGTCGCCGAATAGTGAACTATAGCCCCGTGTTCGCCATACGCCATAATTGGCTCGAAGCTCTGCCCGAGATAGTTTTCTCCCATTCGGCGGAACTCCTCTAGCTTCTCGGCGGCGGAGATCTCGGTTATTTTTTCGTTCCCTGCCGTGTGTTTCAGCCAGTACATAAAGCGCGTGACGGCTACTCCGTCCTTCAAATGCGCGTTCGTCTCCGCTTTGATCTCGGCGGAATTCTTGATGGCTTTCATCAGAACTATCGGGCTTTGCTTTGCTATAATTTTTGCGTTTTGGGCTTCGTTTTTAAGCCTGCAATTCACCGCCTTGGGGTCGAGCCAGACCGCGCCGTTAAGCGAAGATACCGCTTTATATACATCATTATACGGGCGTATAAAAACGCCGTCCTTCTCGATCGCTTTTACTATCTCTTCCGAGAAGATCTCGCGCTCCGCGAAAAGCGAAACTTTATTCCGCTCCACGATCATAAAGGCGAGGAACACGGGGTTATAATCCACATCGCCGCCGCGAAGGTTCAGCGCCCACGCGATCTCGTCCAGAGCGGATATAACAAGACTGTCCGCGGACTGTTCACTCATCTTTTGGCGTATGCGCTCTATCTTCTCGGCTCTCGACGCGCCGCATACCTCGTCGGGAAGGGCAAATACGGGCTTTTTGGAAAGTGAGGGACGATCCGCCCACACTTCCCCGCCGAGATCTTCGTCGGTGGAGAATGTCACGTTCTTCCCCTCGAGCCTTTTACTAAGCTTTTCAATAAAAGCCGCCGACATTACGCGCCCGTCAAAGCCCAATACAGAGCCGTCGGGGAGCGTCTTCGACAAATATTCCTCGATGGTCGGCACATCCTTTTCGCCCGACTTCATAAGCTCTATGCCGCTGCCCTCGAGCTGATGCGCCGCCTGTATGAAATAGCGCCCGTCCGTCCAGAGCAGCGCTTTTTCAAGCGTTACGACAAGCGTTCCCGCCGAGCCTGTGAAGCCGCTCAGATACTCGCGTAGGCGAAAATATTCACCCACGTATTCCGAGCCGTGGAAATCGTCGGTGGGCACGATATAGGCGTACACGCCGCGCTTTTTCATAACCTCTCGAAGCTGTTCTATTCTGTTCATTTTTCTCTCTTTTCTCCTTGCAAATAATATGGAAAATTCCGCGCAGCAGGGCTGTTTCATAGTATACAGCGCGTTATCGGAGGCGCGGTCTTTGTCGGCGTAGATCTCAAACTCGGAGTCGTCCGACGGATCGCAGTCAAACGCGGCGTCGGTCGGGTTTACGAACAGGTAAAATTCGCCGTCATTGTACTCTATGACAAATCCGTCGCCGCCGTCTATGACTCGGCATTTTTCTAACCGCCCGCCAAACCGCTTGCGCAGCGCTATAAGCCCTTTGTAATACTCGACCGTTTCCCTGTTCTCAGAGACCATATCCCATTTGAGAGCGTTCACGCTGTCAGGGGCGTTGTAGCTGTTGTCGTTGCCGCCCTTGGAACGCAGGAACTCCTGCCCCTCGCCGATAAACGCTATCCCTTTGGAGAACATTACCAGCGCCGCCGCCACTCTGTCAACTGCCGCGATTTTGGCTTTATCTGCGTCTTTCATGGAAGCGGTCAGCTTATCGAAAAGCGTCAGATTATCGTGACACTCGACATAATTCACCGCCCCCGAAGCCCCTGTTATGCCGCCCTCGGGATATTCCCCCGTAAGCGCGTAAAATATCCCCGCGGCGTGCCGATCGTCGGGGCTTCCGTTGATATAGCCTTGATCCTCGGCGGCGAAAACCGAACCTTTTACAGCGTCTCGGAAGCCGTCGCTGAAAAACGCGAAGCCGGGCAGCCGATCGGCGTTCTTCATCACCGCCCGCCGCCGCTCCGGGAGCGCGCTTTTGCCGCCTGTCCAGCCCTCGCCGTAAAGCAGGATATCGGGGTTGATCTCCCGCAGCCTACGCTCGGCTTTTTTGAGCGTCTTGATATCGAGCAGACCCATGAGATCGAAGCGGAAGCCGTCGGCTTTATACTCCCGCGCGATGAATTCAAGGCTGTCTATGATGAACTTTCGCGCCATTGCCCTTTCCGACGCGAACTCATTGCCGCAGCCGGAACCGTTTGAATAGCTGTCGTCATCATTGTGCCTGAAAAAGTACCCCGGGAAAATGCGCCCGAAAGCGCTGTTTTCCGCCGAGTACATATGATTATACACCACGTCGAATATAACGCCGATACCGTTCTTATGAAGCGTATGCACAAGCTCACGAAGCTCTAAAACGGCGTTCTCACGCGCGTAATAATTGCAGGGCGCGTTGAATGTGCGCGGATTGTAGCCCCAGTTATAGTCGCAGCCGTCAAAATCGAAGTCGAACACGGGCATCAACTGAACATGCGTCACGCCGAGCGCTTTCAGATGATCCAGCCCCGCCGCGTCACCTTGCGAATTCTTCACGTTTTCCTCGCAAAACGCCGAGAACTTGCCGCGGTGAGTAAAACCGGCGCTCTCGTCCATGGAAAAGTCGCGGACGGAGACCTCATAAACGACGGGATTTTCCGACGTAACGCGCGGCGAATTATCCCAGCCCTCGGGCTTGTTGTTGTTCATATCGACGATAATCCCGAACCTTCCGTCCTCGGTGACGGCGCAAGCGTATGGGTCGGGAAATGATACCTTTTTTTCATCTCTGCTAATGGCAATAAAATTGTAAAAAAGCCCCTCGCAGCAGCCGATTTTTTCGCACCAAAAAAAGTTTTTTTCCGTCTCCATTTTTATTATGTCAATAAGCTCCGGACCGGCTTTATACAGCCGCAAATAAACTTCTTTCCACATCGGCATCCATATGCTGAAAACACACTTATCCGCGTGATATTCCACACCGAGTTTTCCGTTGTACGCAAAAGCGTCGCAAGCTCTGTAAAATGAGTTCTTATTTTCTTTTTTCATAGTCGTAATTATCCAAAAAGCAGTGCAGCCCTTTTTCGTCCTTGTATGAAAATATCCTGTCCAAACGAACGCCGTGAACGGCTCTGAAAATATTCATAGGCACCTGGGGATTTTCCGCTTCAAGACGCGCTATCAGCTGTTTTATCTCCTTGCGCTTTGAGCCCTCGTCTCGCTTGGTCACAGAGCAGGCGCAGCGGAGAAATTCCAGAGAATTCGCGCCGCGCCACGCTTCTATATCGCGTTCGCGGATAAGGCAAAGCGGGCGGATAAGCTCCATGCCCGCGTAATTTTGCGCCTTGAGCTTAGGGAGCATGGTCTGCGTCTGTCCGCCGTAGATCATGCCCATCAGCGTAGATTCTATAAGGTCATCGAAGTGGTGCCCGAGGGCGATCTTATTGCAGCCCATTTCACGTGCCTTGGCGTAAAGATGCCCGCGGCGGAGCTTAGAGCAGAGAAAGCACGGGTCCTTCGCCTTTTCGGTGTGCGAGAAGATCTCCGTCTTGTAGAATTCCGCCTTGATATCCAACCGTTCCAGACCGCGTTTTATAAGCGAAAAATTCTCCGCGGAATAGCCCGGATCCATAACCAGAAACCGCGCCTCAATGCCGAGTTCGGAAAGCGCGCCGCGCCGCTCCATATCGCGGAACAGCGCCGCCATAAGCATAGAATCCTTGCCGCCCGAAACGCACACACAAACGCGGTCGCCGCGTTTCAGCAGCGCGTAGTCCTCAAGAGCCTTATTAAACAGTCGGGTTATCGTCCGCGAAAAGTCGGTGTGCAGGCTGCTTATCGGATCTTCACTTGTTGTCGGCATCGGATCTGTCTCTCATATAGGTCTCTGCAAGCTCCTTGAGCTTCTGCGCGTCCTTGGCTTTCAGCTGGCGCTTTTGCAGCCGCCAGCTCCAGTTGCCGCCAAGCGTCGAGGGAACGTTCATACGCCCTTTAACGCCCAAGCCCAGCACGTCCTGCATAGGGACGATCGTCAAAAACGACGGCGACGCGTAAGCCGAGCGGATAGCGCAGTAATTGAAGCGGTCGAAGAGTCCCTTATTGACATAGCGC
The DNA here is from genome assembly GCA_964414395.1 of uncultured Ruminococcus sp. GTDB lineage: Bacteria > Bacillota > Clostridia > Oscillospirales > Ruminococcaceae > CAG-115. The sequence continues at coordinate 3,956 of CAYPWI010000052.1, read as the reverse complement.
TTCGCCATGGCGGCGCTTTGTTTATCCGCTTCCTTGAGCCAGCCGACGATGGTCGCGTTGTCGTGTGTTCCCGTATAGCAGACGGAATTTCTCGGGTAGTTGTGCGGGAGGAATTCGCTGTCGGAATTTTCGGGGTTGAAGCCGAATTGAAGCACCTTCATCCCGGGGAAGCCGCTGTCGCGGAGCAGCTTTCTCACGCTGTCGAAGATGTCGCCCAAGTCCTCGGCGATGATGTTGACCTCACCCAGCTGCGCCTTTATCGTGTTGAAGAGATCCATTCCGGGACCCTGCTCCCAATTGCCGTGCTCGGCGGTCGGCTCGCCCGACTTTATAGCGTAATATGTGTCGAAGGCGCGGAAGTGGTCTATTCTCAGCACGTCATAGAGCTGCATGGACTTCTTGACGCGCTTTACCCACCAATCGTAGCCGCTCTTCTTCATCTCGTTCCAGTTGTAGAGCGGATTGCCCCACAGCTGACCCGTCTTGGAAAAATAATCCGGGGGAACTCCCGCAACGCGCTTGGGGTTCAGCCGCTCGTCCAGCTCGAACAATTGGGGGTTCGCCCACACGTCCGCGCAGTCGGGGGAGACATAGATCGGGATATCGCCGATAAGGCTTATTCCCTTGTTTTTGCAGACCCCGTGGAAGCGGTTCCACTGGCGGAAGAAGATGTACTGACACCACTTGACATAGCGGATCTCGTCCTTGAGCTCTTCCTTGTACTTCTCGAGGACTTCGGGACGGCGCTGTCTTATCTCGTCCTTCCACTCCGTCCAGGAAACGCCGCCAAACTCGCGCTTCAGTGCCATAAACAGCGCGTAATCGTCAAGCCACTCGGCTTCCTCGAGAACGAAGGATGTATATCCCACGTCGTCCACGAAGTTCGCGAACGCTTTCCTCAGCAGCGTATCGCGAGTGGCGTTTATCTTCCCGTAATCCACATAGGAAGGATCCGCGCCGTAGTCGGCTTGCTCGCAGTCCGCCTTGGAGATCAGCCCGTGGTCGCACAGCTCGTCGAGGTCGATCATCATCGGGTTGCCCGCGAACGACGAAAACGGCTGATAGGGACTGTCGCCGTAGCCCGTAGGACCGATAGGCAGCACCTGCCAATAGCTCTGCCCCGCGCTGACCAGCCAGTCAGCGAAGCGCTCCGCGTCCTCTCCGAGCGTTCCGATGCCGTAGGGAGACGGCAAGGAGGTTATGTGCATAAGCACGCCGCAGCTTCTTTTCTTCATATCGTTCACCTCTTACTTTGTTTTATCATCTTTGTTTTCATTATCGCTTTGTTGATCGCCGTTTTTCTTCACGAACTCGGAGGAGTGCTTGGTAAAGACCGAGATCATCGACGAACCGCCGATAAGGAAGACCGCCATACCGATAAACACAACAAGATAGTTTATCTCCCCGAAAAGCGCGAAGCCCGCCACCATCGCAAGCAGTCCTATGAGGCATACCAAGCCCCACGCCCACATGATCTTTTCCGAGCGCGGTCTCTGCTTTTTGTTGCCGTTTTCATCATACTCGTCGGGCTTTCTTGTGGAATAGATGACAGTCGCGGCAAATCCGCCGATAAAGATCAGCACGCCGACGAAGATCAGCACCGAGCGGGTGGAATCGCTCATCTGCCCCGAGAGGATCATCATAACGACGCCCCCGAGGATCATTCCTATCCCCACCAGATAGGGGAACTTATTTCCGTGATCATTATTACTCATGTTCTGCTCCTAAAATTCTCATTATCCCAATACTTGCGGTCAAGCGTGCGGAAGCCTACAGCCTGCGAGATGTGCGGCTTTTTGATAAGCTCGCTGCCGTCAAGATCGGCACAGGTCCTCGCGACCTTTAATATCCTGTCATAGGCGCGCGCCGACATTCCCAAGCCTTCAAAGGCGCGTTTCAGCATATCCTCCGCGTCCGCGTCCATGGCGCAGACCTCGGCGATGATATCAGAGGTTATGCGGCTGTTGGAGCGAATAGAAGTGCCATTATACCGCTGCGCCTGGATATCCCTCGCGCGCTGGACGCGCTCGGCGATCTGCGCGGAGCTTTCCTGGGGCTTGCGGTTGCTGAGGTCCTTGTATTCCACGGGCTTGACCTCGATCTGGATATCTATCCTGTCCAGCACGGGGCGGGAGATCTTGTGAAGATACGCCGTCACCTGCTTGGGAGTACAGGTGCATTTCTTCTTCGGGTTCCCGAAGTTCCCGCAGGGACAGGGGTTCATGGCGGCGATCAGCATCACGTCACAGGGATAGTTCACAGAACCGCTGGCGCGGGAGATCGTTATGTCGCCGTTCTCCAGAGGCTGACGCAGCGTCTCGAGGACTTTCCTGTCAAATTCCGGAAGCTCGTCCAAAAACAGCACGCCGTTATGCGCGAGGGAGATCTCCCCCGGGCGCGGGATGCTTCCCCCGCCTATCAGTCCCACCGCGCTGGCGGTATGGCTGACGGCGCGGAACGGGCGCTCGGTCACCAGCGGATGCCCGGGGTCGATCATTCCCGCCACGGAATATATCTGAGTGGTCTCGATGCTCTCCTCAAAGGTTATCTTCGGGAGAATGGACGGTATGCGCTTTGCCAGCATGGATTTTCCCGAACCGGGAGGTCCCAGCATCAGCACATTGTGCGAGCCCGCCGCCGCGACCTCGATCGCCTTCTTGGCTGTAAACTGCCCCATAACGTCCGCGAAGTCCGCGTAATGCGCCGCTCTCACCGGCTCGGGTATGTAGGGCGGCTCGGGAGAAAGCCCCGTTCCGTGCTGCAAAAACTCGATGATCTGCGAGATGTGTTCCGCGCCGTAGATCTTCACATCCTCGCAGACGGAAGCCTCGCGCGCGTTGGCGGAAGGCAGGAACACACGCTTTACGCCGTTCTTCGCCGCGGTGATGACCATGCTCAGAGCGCCGTTTATGGGAGATAATCTCCCGTCAAGCGACAGCTCGCCGATGAATACGGTATCCGCCGCGCCGCTGCTGACTATCCCGCCGCACTCCATAAGCGCCATGGTGATAGGAAGATCGAACATCGAGCCTATCTTCCGAACGCTTGCGGGCGCGAGATTTACCGTCACCCTGCCGCCCAGCAGCTTTAATCTCATCTGACCCAGCACCGCGCGGATACGCGCCTTGCTCTCCTGAATGGCGGCGTCGGGAAGCCCTACTATATCAAACGACGGCTGCCCCGGTGAGATGCTCGCCTCGACCGTCACGGGAAAAGCGTTGAGACCGAAAAGTCCTACGCTGTTTACTTTACTGAACATAACTCCTCCGATTTTAGAAAAAAATTCCCGATATAATATTTAAGTATACCATATTTTGCGCCAAATTGCAACGGCAATATCAAATATTTTTGCTATTTTTTTATCATTTTCAGGTATTTTCTCTTGCAATAAAATTTAAAACGTGATATAATATATACTGTATTATTATGGCAAGGTATGCGAAAAGGTATTTTTCGCGCAATTAAGGACAGTAAGGAAATTTATGGAACAGGAAACGACACAGCAGATAATATATGGAAAAAACGCCGTGATCGAGGCGCTGAATTCCGACAAGGAAATAGACACCGTATTCATACAAAAGGGCGCTTCCGCGGGAAATATCGCGGCTATGGCAAAAAAGCGCGGCATCGTCGTCAAAGACGTGAGCGAGGAGAAGCTTTCCTCTCTCTGCGGCACGCCAAAGCACGGCGGTGCGGCGGCTGAGCTCTGCGCCGCCGAGTATTCCTCTCTCGAGGATATATTGGCGGTCTCAAAGGAGAAAGGAAAGCCGCCGTTTATCGTCATCGCGGACGAGATAGCCGACCCGCACAACCTCGGGGCGATCATCAGGACTGCCGAGGCGGCGGGCGCAGACGGCGTTATAATCCCCAAAAGGCGTTCCGCGTCGCTCAACGCCACGGTATTCAAGACCAGCGCGGGCGCGGCGGCGTGGATAAAGATAGCGAGGGTATCGAAC
>CAYPWI010000051.1:66-9274 GCA_964414395.1 uncultured Ruminococcus sp. | reverse complement strand
TCCATCGTAGAGAGCAAGCCGTTTACCGACAGCATAGGCTTATCACCATATATGAAAACGTACTCGCTATCTGCACAGCAGCTGGGCCAGTACATCAATCGCGTTGCTTCAAAAGTGGTGGGATCAGCAAACTCTATCCCAATACAAGCCGCCATATATCTCGCGCACGGCTCATACTCGTCTGCTGTTGCTGTTCGGTCTAATGGGAGCAGAATACGCAAACGCGGATTTGCCGGCGCGTGTTTTCTGGTGGAATAAATGCAATATCCACAACCGAGTCCTTCAACTCGCTTTATGACGTCATCTGTCCCACCAGGCGAAATATTATCAAAGTCGAGCGTGATCGCGTCGCGTCCCGTTACAGAACCTGCCTTGCGGCGAGGACCGGACAAGCTACCCGCAACGAAACCGCCAATGTCCTTTTTGTCGTCCTGTTCAGACTTTTTCAAATTGAGGTACGCCTGCATAGTTTCAGTTGAACGGCTGGGTATGCGGAGCTTCTCATAAAACTCCGACAGCATTATCGACTGTGGCTGCCAATTCACGCTTTTACGATTATTACCGACAGTTATTGTAATTCTGCGGTCGTATATCATCTATGTTGCACCTCCAGACGTTTTTATTTCAACCGTGCAGATCGTGTCATTGTGACAGCCGCCGTGAGCTACCAGCAATATTTCTTTGATCTCAAAACCGTACTTTTTCCCTATTCCGCCACTATTCCAACCGAATGAAAGGGCTTTTCCGCCAATTCTTATGATACGCGAAATCTGCTCTTTCTGGTGACTCCAAAATGTGTCTCGTGTTGTTTTGCTCGTAACCTCGATGCCAAAGCCGTGATAACACTCGGCTACCTGTCGCGGAGAAAACGGAGGATCGTACAGTATTCCGTCTACGGAATTATCATCAAACATCTTCAGAAAATCCAAAGCGTCAAGATGATAGTCGGTATCAAATTCGGGGTTCAAGTCGTTCGTGATTGAAGCCATTTTATTCTTGTTGGCAAAAGGATCAATCCACACCCCGCCAGAAGCGGTTTCGCGCTGTATGAGTTCCATTATGGGCTTAATATCGAATGTGTTCTTATTCGGCATTGCCCAAGCGCGATTAAATGTTATCATAATATCCAACTAGTCCTTTCTGAAGTAGTCGCCCGTCCAACCGTCCGCATTTAACGGCAGGTCGGGTGCCCAGGGAATGGGTGTTGTCATAATCTTGACAACCGCGTCAAGGTCGGCTTTTTCAGTCGGGCAGTCGATAACAACTTCATCGTGAACGTGAAATACTACGGGAAAACCTGCCTGTTCAAGGTGTTCTATGGCTACTGAAAGGCAGTCACGTGCAATGGCTTGAATGATATTCTCTACGAGTTTCCCCCCGTAAGTTTCAATCTCAGACCACTGTTTGTTCTTCTGGTTCACACCGTAATATATGATTGAGGGCTTCCCCCACTGATTTGTACCTAATTTCGGCTTAGCGTAATACAATTTACGCTGACTCGGCAAGGTTATCGTCATAAAGTCCAAACCGTTACTGAGGTTGAATTCTCTTGTAAAGAGCAACCCGTTTACTCCCGTCTGTGTTCCTGTTTGAATAACGGAAACTGCCGCATTCTCAACCTTGTACCAAAGGTCAACAATTCGTTTGTTCGTCCCTCTCCAGCGTGTAACTATTTCCTTGACTTCTTCATCTGAAAGATCGTCAAGCTGATGTCCCGTGTCCATTTGCCGCATAGCAGGAACTCCGCCTTGATAGCCAAGCGCAAGTTCTGCGACCTTGCCCCTTTGACGAAGCGCATATTCGGGATTGCCCTTTTTTATGCGCTCAATGGGAACTCCAAACATCTGACTTGCAGAGGCTTCATAGATCTTTCCGTGAGTACGGAAAACGTCGAGTTTCCATTGCTCTTTTGCAAGCCACGCGATAACACGCGCTTCTATCGCACTAAAGTCTGCGTCTACCAGCCTATTACCTTTAGAGGCAATAAAAGCCGTGCGAATAAGCTGGGATAGCGTGTCCGGTACAGAACCGTACATAGCGCGCAGCTTATCTGGCTCACGAGCTTTTACCGTATTTCTGGCAAACGGAAGCTGCCCTATATAAGTTCTCGGTAGGTTCTGTACTTGAACAATTCTGCCTGCCCAACGTCCTGTTCTGTTTGCGCCGTAAAACTGTAACAGCCCGCGAACTCTGCCGTCCGAGCAGACCGCCGTATTGATCGCGTCGTATTTCTTCGTGCTTGTTTTTCCAAGCTCCTGTCTGATTTCGAGTACGCGTTCAGCGGACCCCGTCACCATCTGGTTATTCAGCATATAAGCTACTGTGTCTTTTCTGAGGTTCTGAATATCAAGATCGGTTTCGTCGTCCAACCACTTTGCAAGCTGCCGTATGCTGTTAGGATTGTCAAGCCCCGTAATTGAAACTGCTTCGTTTATCAGTTTTTGGCGTATATCGTTGCCTATCTCAATCGCGCCGTGTACCATATCCATATCAACAGATACACCGCGTGAGTTTATCCTTAAATCAGTCTGCCACTGCTTTTCCACTTCATAAGGAACAGGAAAAGGCGACAGTTGCTTTTCAATTTCCATTTCAGTTGTGACGTCGCCCTTACAATATGTTTTGAACAAACGCCACTTTTCGGGATCGTGCTTCGGTAAATTCCTTGTACGACCGCCATTCGCCTTAGTCGGAGCGCAGGGTATGCAGAAATACCGAATTAGAGATTTGCCCACCGCCAGCTTTTGCTTGTCTGCGGGGAGTCCGATAGCTTTACCAGCCTTATCAAGGCTCGGCGGATAACCACAATATAAACTGTGGAGTTGCGTATCACGCCACTGCTCAATCGGAAGTAAAAAACCGTAACACTTTGACAAGCAATACCACTCAAATGCGGCATTGTAGGCTCTCTTAGTGAATTCGGGACTTTTCACAGCGTCATACAGCCATTGCGGAAGATACTCGCCTTGTGCAAGATCAACTATCTGTACTTCGCATCCGTCTACGCTGTACGCGAAAAGCAATATCTCAAAATCCGGACTTTGAACGTATTTGTACAGTCCTGCTTTTTCAAGTGAAACGCTACTGTACGTTTCCAAATCTATTGAAAGATGCCTCATAATTCGTAACGCCCTTCTGAAAACAACATAAGACCAGCGGCTAGAAGAAATGGTGTTGATCCGCTGGTCCTTTGCGGTGTTGTTTTTTCAATTATTTATTTGGAATACGGCTGACCCGTAAGCGGATTTATCTGGGGCTGACCGGGAGCAGCATAGCCCATAGGCGGCTGAGTAGGCGCACCGTAGTTCACAGGCGGCACTTGCACGGGCGGTGTCTGTACAGGAGGTACTTGGACAGCCGGTGCATTGTAGCCCGTATTCTGATAAGTTGTCTGACCGGGAGTAGCGGGCATTGCCGCACCGTACCCCGGTGTTGCAGAACCAACCTCCTGCCCAACTCCCGCGAAGTCGGCAGCAGCACTTGCGCCCCCGGAAAGTGGCTCTCCATCACGGGTTTTCATAACATTGCCGAGACCACAGCCGATACCTCTCTTACCGGCTTGGTTGTAGCCGAAGAAGTTGATTGTAACGCGAGCGTACATACCGCTATAAATGTCCTGCGGCAAAAGCTCGGTGTTGATGTCGCTCTGATGAACAACCTGCGGTTTCTGCTTACTGTTTGCAGTAATCACCCAACAACCACGGCATTCCTCGCCAAAGGGCGTACCATTATCCCTTACTCCGTCACCGTCGTGAATAGGAACAGGCATTACAGGGGGTCTTACACCGCCCCAGAGTTTGCTCTGTGCGTCTGTGGCTGCTGCTTCGATACTGGCGAGAATGTTCTGATACGTTGCCGTGTCCGTCTTAGGGATAAGCAGCGTTACCGAATACTTAGGTTCGGCATTCGGGTTGTTGCTGTTCGCTCTCGGCTGAACAAGATTGGCGTAAGACAAGCGTACCTCGCCAGTCAAAACCTTTGTCGGGATATTGTTGTACATAGTGTTTTCCTCCTTAAATATCACTATTATTTTCATTTGCTACCGCTGCAAAATCCGCAACGGCGCTTTTGTATTCGGGGTGTTTGTCGTCAGCAGGAGCCAATTTCGGACTGCCCTGCGGTTTAACAACAAATTCGCCCACGAGTTCACTGAATTTTGCTTTACCCAGCATTTTTTCAAGCTGAGCCAAAGACTTCGGGACATTATCGTAAATCGCTTCACGTTCAATTCCAGCCTTGATAAGCGTTTCTATCGCTTCGTCCTGGTTAGACCACGCACGGTTACTCGTCCCTTCAATAACCTTATATCCGGGAATAGGAACTCCGCTTAACGCTATTTCAAGCGCCTGCTGCTTGACCTTTTCAAACCACTCTACAAAGGATTTTCCACGTTTCAAGATTTCGCCTATTTCTTCGGGTGACAGGATCCCCGCGGGTTGTCCGATCGCCGGTGCAAAATCGTCGAGGGCTGAGGTGTGAAGCTTTGCCTGTTCTTTGCAAGAACCATTAGCACGGCAAAATCTACACCAATCTCCGGAATGGTATTCACCAAATCCCATAAACGCCATACTCGCTTTTGGTTTGATACTCTCGCCCCAGTCCAACAGTTCCTTTATACCGCAAGTCCACACGCTGTACATCTCAAGGCGAGGCTGATCTATGCAAACCTCAATCTTCTGAATGGTTTCACCGAAAATCGGCTTGTAAAGTTTGAGCGCTCCTAACGCATACAGCATAAGCTGCGGATTTGCTTCTGCGGAAACCATAACGCCTTTACCGTTTTTGTAATCGGTAATGACAAGAACACCGTCGCCGAACATCACGCAGTCGCAACGCCCGAAGGCTTCCGGAACGTAGTCGGACACGTCAACCTGTACCTCGAAAGCTATATACGGCTCGTGTTCAAATTTCATCGCTCTCTCTGCAAGATGATCCACATAAACATCAGCGGTTCGCAACATCTCGTCGTCCCACAGTTCGGCTGCTTTCAGCTTCTTCATCACCTTGTTATACTCAGCCGCCTTTACCTTCTTAAAACGCTTTTTGGCGCTTATTTCGCAAACGCTATGAGCGAGTGTGCCGATGTCTGCGTCTTTACTGGGCTTTTCGGGAAGCTGGGCTTCAAGCCTCGGTGAGCGAGGGCAATTCAGCCAACGGTGGGCGCTAGAGGGTGATAACAAGGCGTGATCGCTCATATTTTAGCCCCCATTCCTCTAAGTGCAGTTGCGAACGCTCCGTAGTTTTCGGGTTTGAGTTCGGTAACTGCCTGTACCCCAAAGCTGTGCAACAGGTTCACGAGATCATTTGTCTTTCCTGCGTCCATCAGCGAAGTTCCCGCTGCCATAATCTGGTCTATGGTGTACTGAGGGGGTTGAGCCAGCGGAACGTTAGCGGTAGGACCGGCAGGAGCTACCGGCGGCTGATTAAAAGGGGAAGCCTGTTGAGCCGATTGTGCTGCTACTGTAACCGGCGAAGGATATGCCGCAGGGACCGTCTGGGTAGCAGGGGGCATCAATGTTTGGGCAGGAGCCTGTGTAGCCCCTGTACACTGGACATTGGTTGCCGCACCATTCGCATATGCACCCACAGGGGGTGTGGTTGGGACCAAGCCTGCGGAAGCCGTAGGCTGCGGTGCTGAAGGCTGCGATACCTGCTGAGGGGTTGTACCAGCAATTGCCGAAGCAAGGGTGCTGATTGCCGCTACCAATTCGGGGGCGGCTACTGTGACCTTGATTTCTAACATAGTTTTGTCCTCCTAGTTTGAATTTGCTGCCGGCTATGAGGTCGCATAACCAACTTTTTTATATCTGTGAGAATATGATAACAAACAAGCTATTACCATAAACCTCTCATACTGTAAAAATGCCTTGAACCTTAATACTCGCTTCTGAATACGTTCTCACGATTATCTCCCGCATAGAAGAAAAGGTACTCGGAAAGCGGTTCACAGTCATTTTCATACCAATCAGAAAGTGCCTTTTCAGCGATTTCCAGGTCATTATCCGAGATCAAACGCGACTGTTTCCAATATCCCGCGAATTGATTTTCCTCGGTCAGAACCTCAAGGATCGTATCTCCGCCAAACCGTCCGTCACTAACACGGTTAAGGATAACTTCACATACACTCCGCTTATCTTCGGGTTTGTCATCATAGCATTCTCCTGCAAGCGTCTTTGCTATCGCTTGAAGTTCCTCTTGCGTCCACTTCGTCCCTTCATCAGCCCTTGCTTCTATCGCGATTGGGGGCGGGGTTGTCATCTCCTCTATCGAAACGAGCTTAGATGTTTCGCTGATTTCATTGGTACTACTGTCTGAGGTGTCGTTCTGTTTGCTGCAACCTACAAGCAGCAGTATAACCGCAACTGCGGCTAACAAGGCACCGATTTTTTTAATGCAGTCCATTTCAATAGTTTGCCGCATTTGTACAACAACTTTTAGTTGCCCCCCCCCAGCACGGGGGAGCAGGAAGGGAGCAAATGTTATGGACGAACAGGAATTGATTGATCTGACGGAAGAAAATATCCGGCAGGCACTGAGGGACTACCATAGGTATACGGACTTAACGGACGTGTACGACGATGTAAGCGATGGCTTCATCAGCCGCTTGGCGAAAGACAGTGTAAGGGCAAAGAGAGAACTGCGTGAGCTGTTCAGAAAGTCGCCTGTCTGGAATGAGGAACTTCAAGCGCTGATTATCAACGGAACAAGGACGCACGATCCCGATCTCTACTTGATACGACGATTAGCAAGACAGATCCTTGACCGCCCGATGTATGCAGACGACTGCAAGAAGTATGACTTGATAGAGAATGCGTTAGATTTCTTTACGCTTCCCGAAGGCGTTGACAGGACCGACAGCATTAAGGCAATCCAGAAGATTGCTCCGAAAGCTTACGCAGAGGGTAAGAAACCGAGCCGAATTTTCAAGGCTCTGTGCGCTGAATTGGGCGTAGTTGATGAAACAGCGGGCAGTGAATTTCAGAAGCTCTATGCTCAATTCGCGGACGAACTTACAACAAGAAAGATTAGTTTCAAGCTGTTTGTAAGCATTAACCCCGCGCATTTTATCACTATGAGCAATCCGAAAGAAGATAGGCGCGGTTGTACGCTGACAAGCTGTCACTCGTTCAATAGTACCGAATACGAGTACAACTGCGGCTGTACGGGATACGCGAGAGATAAGACTTCATTCATCGTGTTCACTGTCGCAGATCCGGACGTCCCCGAATACCTCAACAACAGGAAAACGACAAGACAGGTGTTTGCATATCAACCCGGTAATGGCGTTCTGTTGCAAAGCAGGCTGTACAACACGTCGGGCGGAACTACTGGAGCGCAGGAAGAAAGCAAGGTTTACCGTGATTTAATACAGCGTGAAATATCCGCTTTGGAAGATGTTCCGAATTTGTGGAAAACAAGTCCCGCAACGTCCAATGAAATGCGTGACTGTGTGGAAAGAGGTTACGGATTTGGCGGATATGCTGATTGGACGTATGAGCAATTCGATGGCAAAATCAGTATAAGAAAGGATTGCGCTGAGAAATTCAAGACGATAAAGGTCGGAACTTATGGACTGTGCGTATGCTGCGGTGAGGAAACAAATTACGGTTTGTATTGTGATGATTGTGACGAGGGCGGTTGGCGCTGTGATGACTGCGATTGCAGATGTGACGAAGATGATTTGACAACCGTTTACGCTTGCAGAGGTAACGAGATAAGAGTATGTGGCAGGTGCTTGGACGATCATTACACATATTGTGATTGTTGTGAAGAATATTATCCGAACGATTATGTAACGAATGTCGGCGACGAAAGGTTCTGTGAGGACTGTCTCAACGATCATTGTTCGCAGTGCGATGAATGCGGTGAATATTTCAGAAATGAAGATTTGTTTTCTGCGATAGACGCGTGCGGTAATGATGTGCGTGTCTGTGAGGATTGTAGGGACGAATGCTATACAGAATGTGACTGCTGCGGAAACTATGTTAAGGATAGCGCAATTAACGATGCTTACGCTGAAGGCGGTGCGCGTATCGATGTCTGTGATAGCTGCCTTTCAGAGAATTTTGAGTGCTGTGAAAAATGCGAGGAGTGGCACCCTCTGACAGTTATGAGAGACGGCTGCTGCCCGAATTGCTGGGACGAAGTTGAGACAGAAGCGGAAGCGGAAGAAAGGAAGGTTGAGACAGCGTGAAAAGTTTGGAGAATTTGGTGAAGCTCACGCAGAGCAGTCTGTTTTCAATGCTCTGCAAAATGTTCGGAGACAAGGCAATTAGCAACGAAGGTTCTTATGTCCTTGTTAAAGGTGAAGCTCCGGTTATGCTTTTGGCGCATCTCGATACGGTTCACAGAGAACCGGTTCAGATGATATGCAAGAGCGATGACGGAAACATTTTAATGTCGCCACAGGGCATTGGCGGCGATGACAGGTGTGGAGTTTATGCGTTGTTGACGGTTTATGAGAAATCCGAGCAGAAGCCGTGGTTATTGTTTACTTGCGATGAAGAAACCGGTGGCGTTGGTGCAGATGTGTTCTGTAAGCAGTTCCGCAGCGGCAAGTTGCCGAAAGAATTGTCCGAATTGAAAATGCTTATTGAAATCGACCGCAAAGGTGGTAACGACGCCGTGTATTACGACTGTGCCAATGACGAATTTGAAAAGTACATTACGGGCAAAGGTTTTAAGACAGAGTTCGGTTCATTCAGTGATATATCGTTTGTAGCTCCGGAACTCGGTGTTGCTGCTGTAAATCTTTCATCGGGATATTATAACGCGCACACTCAGCACGAGTTCATAAACCGCAGGCAGCTCAACGCCACGATAGAAAAGGTTATCGAGATTGTTTCGGAAATCTCAGCGTCCGATTTTCCGAAGTACGAATACGTTACTTACGAATACGGCGGCAGGGGCTGCCGGAACTTCTGGTATTTTGATGACGATTGTGGTTACGGTAGCGGGGAGTATTCGCACGGCAGAGAAGCCGAGATAGAAAGCAGCGGGCTTACCGTTGAGCAGTGGAATGAAGAATATGACGCTTTGTTGGATCTTTATGAAGCAGGACCACTGGAGGCTTACTGCCAGACATACGGAGCGAAAGTAATTCACGAAGTGTTTATCGAAGAATATGGAGAGATATTAGGCGATGCCGGAGCGGACAATGAGGCGGGCACAACACAACGGGGGGGGGGGGGCGCGAGAGGCCACATGG
>CAYPWI010000050.1:0-9274 GCA_964414395.1 uncultured Ruminococcus sp. | reverse complement strand
TCTGCGCATACCCTCCTTGACCTGTTCCATGATGTTATCCATATTGTCATAGCCCGAGAAATCCTCCGCTATAACGGGATCCTTATCATAGAGCTTCTCCGAAAAGTCGTAGTTGTAAACAGACTTTACGATATGAGGCTGATAGCGCACGCCCTTGTTCGCGAGCGTCATCGCCTGCACCGCCATGTGCATAGGCGTCAGCAGCGTCTCGCTCTGCCCGATGCCCGCCTGGATAAGGTCGCCGGGGTTCCATGTAAGCCCCAGCTGTTCGTACAGCTCCATCGAGGTCATCTGACCCGTCTTCATCGGGAGCTCAAATCCGAGATCGGTACCCACGCCGAAGCGCTTTCCCCACGCGGAAAGGTTATCGATGCCCATTCTGCGGGCGGTCTCGTTGAAGAACACGTTGCAGGAATGTTCCAGCCCGGCTCTTACGTCTATAGAGCCGTGAACGCCCTCGCAGCCCGGCTGATAACCCGAGTAATAGGTATATCTTCCCGTGCAGGTGATATGCGTATCGGGGGTGATAACGCCCGTCGCAAGCCCTGCCGTCGCGGTTATCGTCTTAAACGTCGAACCAGGTCTGAACGTTCCGTCCAGCGCGCGGTTGAACACCGGCGTATATTCCGCCGAAATAACGTCGCCGTAATTTTCAACATAATCATTGATATCGTAGTTCGGCCAGCTTACCGACGCGAGAACTCCGCCCGTTTTCACGTCGAGCACTACCACCGCGCCGCTGTAGCAGCCGTTCTCCTCAAGATCCTCTAGATCCTTATGCGCGGAATCGCAGTAGGCGGGCGAATGGAGGTAATTTATATAATACTCCACCGCGTCCTGCACCAGCTGCTGGAATTTCGTGTCGATAGTCAGCATTACGGAGTTGCCCGCCACGGGATCCTCCGTTATCACGTCGCTTATCTCCGTATTATCGGCGGCTCGTGTAATGGTGCGCGTGCCGCGGGTGCCGCGGAGGATATCCTCAAGCGCTCTTTCCGCGCCGCCCGTTCCGATGATATCGTTGAGGTTGTAGCCCTGATCCTTAAGGCGCTGATAGTCCTCGGGGGAGATAGCTCCCACAGTCCCGCGGATATGCGGGGCAAGCTCACCGCTGAGATACTCGCGCTCCCAGCTCTCGGTGATGTCCACTCCGGGCAGCATACCCGAAAGCTCCTTCAATTCCGCCACAGTATCGCTGTCTATTCCCGAAGCCAGCACGAACTTATTGCGGAACGAAAAGTCCTTAAGGGTCATCTCATAGCGCACTCCCGCAATGGCGCGCCTCATCTCCTCATTGTATTTGTCGCTTATCTCGTAAGTATCGTAGAGCTGATACACGCAGTTTTCCACCGTAGAATAATTCGCGACCCCGAGCCGCGATTTCAGCGTCTGCACGGCGCGGTCTTTGCCCTCCAGAAAGGCGTATGGCTCGGTCTTGGTTATGGGCAGCGTCTCGTTCCACTCCTCGCCGTTCTTTTGGAGAACGGTCAAAAGGCGGTAGATCACCGCGTTCTGCATCTCGTCGGTCAGAGAAGCCTCTTCGAGATTTATGTTGAAAATAGTCTTATTGGAATTCAGCACGATGCCGTTGCGGTCGACGATCTGCCCTCTCGCCGCGTCGACCTCCCTGGTCACCGTCTTCGTCTCCTTGGTCATCTGAAGATACATTTCCCCATCGACCAGCTGTATCTGGAGCAGTCTTACGCCGCACAAGAACGCCGCAGCTACTACAAACGCGATCAGAATGACCGTCCGAATGAATGATGAGATCTTAGACATAACTTTAGCTCTTTTCCCTGTTCTCCGTTTCCTGCGCCGCCTGTGCCGACTCGTCGAGCCTGTTGACGGAACCCTCCAGCCTGCTCTGATCGCTCGGGCGAAGCTTCTTATTTATCAGCCGCACGAGAAGATAAACGGGCGCCGAAAACAGTATCGCTCCGCCATACGCGGGAAGTATCACCAGCCGCAGCGAGATAACGCTGTCCGCGCCCTCCCAGACCCAGTGAAGGAACACCAGATCCATAAAAGCCATCAGAAAAGCCGCCACAGCGTTCATAACCAGATGAGACACGATATTCACCTTGACATAAAACCGCGATATCAGCGAGACCGCGGGACACAGGCACAGCAGCCAGAGCGCGTAAAAGCCCGCCACATCAACGCCGTTCGCCAGATCCAGCATAAGCCCGCAAAACACCCCGAACACTCCCGCCGCGAGGTCGCCCTCGTACATGGCGACAGCAGTGGCGAGCGGAATGATGAGCAGCGGACAAAATCCGCGTATCAGCGGGTTGGTCTCAAACAAATAAAACAAAAGCAGGGCTGCGGCATACAAAAACCAGCGCAGAAAACTGCGCAGCATCATACGCCGTGACCGAGCCTTGCTTCCCAAAATCTTTTTCATGATTTTTCCTCAGAATGATCAGTCGTCAAGTTCAAACGGTATCCCCTTGCCGTTGAAATCGGTGATAACAAACACCGAAGTCACCGCGCGAACGTCCTGTGTAAGCTCTATGACGGCGTGCTTGGAAAATCCGTTTGAGTCGTCGTAGATCTCCTTGACCGTGCCTACCTGAACATCGTCGGGGAACAGTCCGCTTCTGCCCGAGGTGAAGATAACGTCGCCCGCCTTGATATCCGCGTCCTTGAGGATATCGCTCATGACGCAAAGCCCGTTCTGAGCCGTCTCCATATTATTCTCAAGCACGCCCGTGGTCTTTGAGCGCATGGTGTACACGCCCACATTCACCTGCGGTGACAGTATCGTCGTCACCTTCGCGTAGTTATCCGCGACAGAGGTCACTCGTCCCACAAGACCCACCGCAGTCACGACGGGGTCGCCCTCGGCTATGCCGCTGTTCTTCCCCTGGTGGATGGTAAAGCCGCCGTAAATGTCATTGGCGTTTCTGCTGATGACCTTGCACGGCTCGGAGAAGATGAAGTCCTCGCTGCGCTCTTTAAGCTCGAGCATCTCGCGCAGCTGATCGTTCTCGGCTTTCAGGGAATCATAGTCCATCGTGTGCTTGTACATCTCCGAAAGCTCCGCCGAAAGGCTCTCATTCTCGCTCTTGTACTTGTCGGCGTTCACGAACTTGTCAATAAGCCCCGAAACTCCGTCGGAGATGGCGTTTGCGGCAGTTACGAAAGGATAAGTGATGGTGTTGAGTATCTGCTCGGGCGGGGTCTGTGTGCCGATAGTCACGGCGACATAGGTCATAAGTCCGAGCAGGAGCGCACCGATACAGATGAGTATCCTGAACTTGACGCTGTGAAAAAATTCTTTCATTAAGTGTTACCGTTATCAGTAAATAGTCTCGTCCTCGCTGAGAACATCCTCAAGCTTATCAATATTTTCGAGTACCTTGCCCGTGCCGTCGGCTACGCAGTCAAGCGGTCTTTCGGCGATCTTCACGGGCATACCCGTCTCCTCGTGAATGAGCTTATCAAGCCCCTTGAGCAGCGCTCCGCCGCCCGCGAGCATAATACCGCTCTCGATGATATCGGCAGCCAGCTCGGGCGGGCACTTTTCGAGAGTGGTCTTGATAGCCTCGATGACCTGAGACAGCGGCTCGGACAGCGCCTCGCGTATCTCCACGGAGGTGATCGTGATGTTCTCGGGCAGACCGTTCAAGAGGTTTCTGCCCTTGATATCCATAACAGGCTCGTTCTCGTCCATCTGGAACGCCGAGCCGATACCCGTCTTGATATTCTCCGCCGTTCTTTCACCGATAAGCAGATTGTATTTCTTCTTGATGTAATTGATTATGGAAACATCGAACGTGTCGCCCGCCACTCTTACCGAACGCGAAGTGACAATACCGCCCAGCGAGATGATAGCGACCTCGCTCGTACCGCCGCCGATGTCGACGATCATATTTCCCATAGGCTCGGCTACGGGGAGACCCGCGCCGATAGCCGCCGCCATAGGCTCCTCAATAATTGAAACGCGCTTCGCGCCCGCCTGCTGAGCGGCTTCCTTAACAGCTCTGCGCTCTACCTCGGTAACGCCCGACGGTATGCAGATGATAACTCTCGCCTTGCCCTTGCCCTTGAGCGCCTTCTTGATGAACTGACCCAGCATTATTGAAGTCATATCGAAGTCGGCGATAACACCGTCCTTCAGCGGGCGAACCGCGGTGATAGATCCGGGAGTACGACCGATAACGTCCTTTGCCTCCTGACCCACATAGCGCACCTGACCCGCCTTTTTATCAACTGCAACGACCGACGGCTCGCGGATAATGATACCCTTGCCTCTCATATAGACCAGCGTATTCGCCGTACCAAGATCGATACCGATATCTCTGTTGATTCCAAACATTTCCCTGTATTCCTCCGAACGATTATTTAGTTAGTATAATTAAGTAAAACTGCGATCATATACCACTCTAGATTATAACATTATTTTCAACAAAATGCAATATATTATTTATCTAAAATTTTCAAAATTTGAGATTTTTTTCGGTATTTTTAACAAATTTCACGAATTTTAGTGCCTAATGAATTTTTTGATTGAAAAGTGTAAATTATGATTTAGCGTGGGAACGCGGGTTGGGTTTCCAAAGGGGCGAAGACCCTGCCGCGCTTCGCGCACTAGCACCACACGTTGCTACGCCAAATCATAATTTATCACACAAAACCAAACGCCCCTCGCCGTTTACCGCGGCGAGAGACATAAAACGCCAATACTTAGTTTTATCTACTCAAAAGTTACTTCCTGCGGTTCATCGAAAGGACTGATCGACACATCGCTTTTTATTTGAAAACAAACATCGTGACTATTTGAAAAGC
Source organism: uncultured Ruminococcus sp. (assembly GCA_964414395.1). Lineage (GTDB taxonomy): Bacteria > Bacillota > Clostridia > Oscillospirales > Ruminococcaceae > CAG-115. Next base: position 4,483 of record CAYPWI010000050.1, on the reverse strand, counting down.
AAGATCTTGTAACAGAAAAATCAACGATATCGGCAGAAAAATCCTTGAATTTTATACGCTTATAGTGGGATACCGCTTTTTCTACAACGTCCTTGTCGGTCTTATCCCATTCGCCGCAGGAGCACATTGCCAGATATCCGTCTTTATAACGAAATACCGAACCTTTGATCATAAAAATCACCTCTCATCAATATGCAAAAAGCCTCGCACATCCTTAAGCTGCCTCTCGTTACCCAGCCTTGCACGCGCGTCCATAAGAAGTGTCAGTCGTTCACAGTTTGAAAGATCCTGCCCGAACCGTGCCGCTCTGATGCTTGCCTGAACTTCTTCCAATACGTCATCGTTTTGCGTCCATCCCTTTATATGCGCTTCCCTATGTCCAATGACCTCGTGAGCCAGCGTTCCCTTTATGCTGATACGCTGATTAGCATTTTTCACCCCTTGTTTGAAATGTTCAATGGGTTTAACATCTGTCCCGATAATATAAGCATCAAACTTTTCAAGATACGCTGTTCTTTGATAGTCGCTAAAAACAACTTTGTTCATATCGGTGTTTAATGATAGCAAATACTCGGTTACAAATCGTATCTCGGAAGGGGTAAGCGGAAGTTCACTTCTTATTCCTGTGTAAATATTGGTAATTTTCTCTTCGTCTCGTGTCAATTCATCACTTCCGGTCTCTGTATTTGAGCTCCTCTTCCTAACAAGCCCGCCCCTGATATTATTATAGCACTGTTTTTATCATTAGTCAACCCCCTGCCTCACTTTCAAGGCGCAATTCTCAAAACAAAATTGCCCCTTTCCACACAGCATGAAAAGGGGCAAGATCATTCAATTCACAAAGATCACTTGAGGCTCTTTACCAGCGCCAAAGTATCGCGCGCGATAAGCAGCTCCTCATTGGTGGGAACTACCCATACCTCTACCTTGCTGTCGGGAGCGGAGATCTTCAGCAGCTTGCCGCGCTGACCCTCGTTCGCCTTATCGTCGAACTTGATGCCAAGATATTCCATATCATGGCAAACATCCGCGCGCAGGTCGTCGGAGTTCTCGCCGATGCCGCCCGTGAACAGAACAGCGTCCAGACCGTTCATGATAGCAGCATAAGAACCGATGTACTTCTTGATCTGATAACGCAGCATCTCACCCGCGAGTATAGCGCGCTTGTCACCCTTTGCGGCGGCAGCCATGATGTCGCGGTTATCGCTGGAGATACCCGAGATCCCGAGGAAGCCCGACTTCTTGTTCAGATACTCGCTCATCTCGGAAGCCGAAAGACCCAGCTTGTTCTCAACGAACGTAACAGCGGACGGGTCTACACAGCCCGAACGCGTTCCCATAAGAACGCCGTCCAGCGGGGTGAAGCCCATAGAGGTGTCTATCGACTTGCCGCCCTTTACCGCGGTGATGGAAGAGCCGTTGCCGAGGTGGCAGGATACGATCTTGAGATCCTTGATATCCTTGCCCATAGCGTCCGCAAGCGCCTGGGAAACAAATCTGTGAGACGTGCCGTGGAAGCCGTACTTTCTTACGTGGTACTTCTCATAGCACTCATACGGCAGACCGAACATAAACGCCTTTTCGGGCATGGTCTGGTGGAACGCCGTATCAAATACGACTACCATAGGCGTAGTCGCGGGAATGACCTTCTTGCAGGCTCTCAGCGCCAGAGCGTGCGGGTGGTTATGTACCGGCGCAAGCTCCGCCAGGTCGTCTATCTGCTGGATTACCTCGTCGGTGACCAACGTTGTCTTGTCGAAGACCTCCGCGCCCTGTACTATTCTGTGACCTACCGCGTAGATCTCGTCCATGGACTTGAGAACCGCCGCGTCGCCTGTCGTCAGAACCTCAACGAGCTTTTCAAAAGCTTCGGTGTGGGTCGGGAAATCGCAGTCGATATCAACACCGCGTCCGTCGAAGGTCGTGTGCTTGATGTGTCCGCCGATGCCGATCCTGTCGCAGTTTCCCTTTGCGATAACGCTCTCGTCAGCCATATCGAGGAGCTGATACTTCAAAGAAGAGCTGCCCGCGTTGATTACCAAAATTTTCATAAACCTATTTCCTTTCTTTTTTGAAATTGACAGCCCGAAGCCACACATTCCTGATATGCTCTTCGGGTCGAAAAAAAATCACATATATATTGTAAACCTTTTCAACAAAAAAATCAAGTATTTTTGTAAAATTTATTGATTTTATTTTAATATTGTTGTAAAATATAGGTATGAGCAATAAAATAGTATCACCTCTCGGGGAAAGTGAGCGGGGCTTCGCCGTGTGCGCCGCGCTCCGAGCGATCCCCAAGACCCTTTTTCTACAAAATTAAAAAAAACGAAGGAGCTTTAAAAATGAAAACTGCCGCTATTATCTGTGAATACAACCCGTTCCACAACGGTCACAAGCTGCTTATCGACAAGACGCGCGAGGCGGGAGCGACGCACATCGTATCCGTTATGAGCGGAAACTATGTTCAGCGCGGAGACGCGGCGATATTCGACAAGTTTTCCCGCGCGAAGACGGCGCTCGAGAACGGATCGGATCTCGTAATAGAACTGCCCGAGCGCGTTTCTCTCACCTCGGCGGAGGGCTTTGCCAAGGGCGCTGTGGAGCTTATCTCGGCTCTGGGCTGTGTGGATATGCTCTCCTTCGGGAGCGAGTGCGGGGATATCGACGCGCTCCGCGAAGCGTCGGGCGCTATCGAATACTGCGTACATACCGACTTTTTCAGTGAGCAGATAAAGCGCGGGAAGAGCTACCCCGCCGCCCTGAACGCCGCTCTTCTCGAATTCTACACCCCAGACGTAGCGGACGTTATCGCTTCCCCGAATAACACCCTCGCCATCGAATACCTCAGCGCCCTCGATAACGCGGGCTGCGGCATCGAGCCGTTCACGGCTATGAGAATAGGCGCGGGGCACGACAGCGAGTCCGACGATACGGAGGAATTCATCAGCGGCTCGCAGATACGAAAGATGATACTCAGCGGACAGGACTGCTCGAGCTATGCCCCGCCCGTCAACGCGCCGACCGCCGATATCTCGCGTCTGGAACGCGCCATACTCGCGAAGCTGCGCACGATGTCTTCATATGACTTCGAGGAGATATTCGACGGCGCGAACGGTCTCGGAACGCGCCTGTACAAGGCGGCTCGAAGCGCCAAGTCGCTCTCCGAGCTGTATTTCCTCACCAAGACCAAGCGCTATACTCTGGCAAGGATACGCCGCGCGGTGATGTGCGCGTTCCTCGGGATAACGCGCGACTTCGCTCTGGAAAAGAGCGCTTATATCCGTATTCTGGGAATGAACTCGCGCGGAAAAGAAATTCTCGCGGCGGCGAATTCCGCGCTGCCTATCGACACCTCGCTGAAAGCGCTCTCCAAAACTTCGCGGAACGCGGCGCGGCAGGCTAATTTCACCGCCGTATGCACCGATATATGGCAATTGGCTCTTGAAACTCCCGGACGCTGCGGCGGGGACTTCACCGCGCCGCCTATAATTCTCGAATAATTCGCACATAATAAGGAATGGATCATGGATAAATTTTACGAACTGCGCGAACGCCACCCGCGCTTTGTTTACGAGGGATTTTCGCTCACCGAAAACAGCCTCGAATTTGACTTTCGCATGGACGAACACCGCTTTACGCCGCGTTGGGAATTCTCCGCCGATTTTCAGAATATCGACCGCGATCTTCTGAACGAAATTGCGTTCTCGCTCGGCATGGCGGAGCTTGTTTCATACTGGAAATGCGCCTGCTGCCCCGTTGTAGAAATACACTGCGGCTCTCTCGGCGAAAAACAGATACTTTGGTGGAAGAAGCTCTACTACAACGGCTTGGGCGAGTTCTTCTACAGAAACGGGATAACAACGAGCTTCGAGGACTTTATGAAGATCGAAGCTTCCGCGGCGCTGCCGAAGAAATTCGCGTGTGAAAAACTCTCGGGAACGCTGGTTCCCATAGGCGGCGGCAAGGACAGCGTAGTCACGCTGGAGCTTCTAAAGTCCGCTAATGAGGACATCACGCCCTATATCATCAACGCGCGCGGAGCTACTCTCGGGTGCGTAAAAGCCGCGGGGATCCCCGAGGAAAAGGCGATAACTCCCCGCCGCACTATCGACAAGCACCTGCTCGAACTCAACGCCGCGGGTTATCTCAACGGACACACGCCGTTCTCGGCGGTGGTGGCTTTCTCGGCGCTGCTGTTCGCGGCGGTCTCGGGGAAGCGCTACATCGCCCTTTCCAATGAGAGCAGCGCCAATGAAAGTTATGTGGACGGCGCCGAGATAAATCATCAGTACAGCAAGTCCACCGAGTTCGAGCGCGATTTCCGCGAGTATTGCAAGTACTCTTTCGGAGAATTCGGAGCTGTCCCGGAGTATTTCAGCCTTTTGCGCCCGCTGTCCGAGTGGCAGATAGCGCGCGAGTTCGTGAAATATCCGCAATACTTCGGAGTGTTCCAGAGCTGCAACCTCGGCTCAAAAACAAA
>CAYPWI010000049.1:0-9388 GCA_964414395.1 uncultured Ruminococcus sp. | reverse complement strand
CCCTGACCTTCCTCAAACACGTGCGCGCCGACCTTCTCGCCGACTATCTTCAACTGCTCAATAGCCGCGGGACGGTATACGTCGCACGCCACGAGCAGCGGTCTTCTGTTCTGACCCTCGAGCCACTTCGCAAGCTTCGCGCAATGGGTAGTTTTACCGGCGCCCTGAAGTCCGCACATGATGATAACGCACGGCGGCTTTGACGGGAACTCCAGCTTGGCGGTGGTGTTCCCCATAAGCTCAATAAGCTCCCCGTGAACTATATCGATCACCTGCTGGGCGGGCGTGAGACTTTCCATTACCTTTGCCCCCAGCGCCTTCTCGCTTACCTTATTTACGAAATCCTTCGCTACCTTGTAGCTTACGTCCGCGTCCAACAAAGCCATGCGGACTTCGCGCATAGCATCCTTTATATCCTTTTCGGTGAGCTTTCCGTGACCTCTGAGCTTGCCGAAAACGTTATTCAGTTTTTGTGAAAGACCCTCAAAAGCCATATGATCTCCTATCTGAAAAACAATTCGCGAAGCTCAAAGTTATTGCGCGCTTCGCGCGCAATAACTTTGCAGGCCGGCTGCCGGTTCGGTTCGCTGCGCTCACCTCGCCGTCAGCCGCTTTCGCGAATTGCATCGCTCTCCGAAATGTTGTTCTGTTTTAACAATACACCACAAACGCGCTGAACAGCAATCACGAATTACGCGCTTGCCGCCTTCTTTATACTGCTTATCGCCTTTTTCAGCGCTTCTATTCTCAGGCTCTTTGCCCCGCCGAAGTCTTGTACTATCGTATCTAAGATATTCTCCGCTTTATCTGCCGCGGTGGATATCTCCTTGAACCTCGCGGCATTGCCCAAAGCCTCTTCAAGCTCCAACAAGCGCCCCGAACCGTTCTTTATAAAGCTGTTGACAGCCTGCCTCGATATCCCGCCCATCTCCTCGGCTATCTCGCCGAGCTACAGATCGGAATTATATCTTAAGTCCAGCGCCTCGCGCTGGCTTTTCGGCAGAATGTCGCCGTAGATGTCCAACAGGATCACAATGTTATCATCCATATAACGCCTTTCCAGATAGTGTAAAGTAAAAAAACTTTACACCCGCTTCAACTATTATAACAGATATTCCCCCTTTTGTCAAGGGGGAATTTAAAAATATTTTTTATTTTTCCCGCCCTCCACGCTCCGCGTGGAGGGGGGAGAAAAACCGTCTCGATCGTCAAGCGGGAATTTGAAAATTTTTAATTTTCGGGAGCTTTGTCAATATAGCGCTCATTGAACTTATCCAAAGGAACGCTCAGGTTCATTTGGTACACTTTGCCATCCGTGTCGGCTTCGTAAGCCCATACGCTCATAACATCTTCAAAGGAGTACCATTCTGTGGGAAAAACACCCACGATCTTGGCGGGGTTGTGATCGTATGTCTCAAATTCATTTTGGACATATTGCTGCCAATCACCGCTTATTACATCCTCCATGGTGATGATATCAAGCGTTTCCTTGTCAAAGCAGACGCGCGGCATTCCCGATTCTACCGCGAAATGCCCGGCGGAATAGTAGTTCTCATATTCACCAAGATTGACGATATACCCCAATTCCTGATCAAGACCATACTCTTTGAGCCTATCCCACGCGCGTTTTTGCATACCGTACCATAAGTTGTCCTTTGCCTTGACTTCCGCGTCGGTGTGGAACGCGGAGCCGACATATCTCCGATACATAACGCCGTCTTCATCAAGGAATTTGGTCTCCCATTCATTGTCATAAGGATTTTCATATATCCTATCTACATACTCATCGAACACCAAAGGCTTCATATCGCGGTATTCGGTCACGGGGCTGTGGAACTTGAATGTGTCGCTATAACTAAGCAGCGGCGCATAGTCGAAGTAGAGATTATCCGGCTCCAGATACATTCCCTCTATCGTAAACAACTTCGGTTCTCCGAGAATACCCGCGTAATCCATTTTCTTGCCGACTGTGCCCAATCTTTGGACGCTCTCGTTGAACTGCACGGTCACATCACGCAGAAAATCCTCGCCCTTGTAGAACAGATCGGAGAATTTTTCGATCTTCTTCCCCGAAAACAGGTCATAATTGATAGTCTCGGCTTTATAATACGCGACTTCACCCATCCATGTGTGCTCGTCGTCCGGATACCCTACCGTTATAGACATATAGCCGTTGCAGCACGAGCCGACCACGGAAATGCCGCTGCCGCTCATGGGCGGCGTTAATTCGCGCAGTCTGTCCATAGCGCCGCGTATATCCTTGTTGATGGTCTCCGTAAGCTCCGTGTCCTTCAGAAATCCCGCCAGCTCGTAATACCTGCCCTTATTCACTACAAGACTATTGGAATTCCGGCTGTTATATTCAAGCCAGATTTTGGAAAACTTATCCGACGGCTTGAAGTCGGCGGGACGCTCAACGCCCGTTCCCACCGCCTCATACGGCAGATACTTTTCGGGAACGTCCATGCCGTTTACGGGAAGATATCCGCTGTCGAGAACTATCTTCTGCCCCTTGTCGGACAGCACCGCCTCGGTGAACTTTTCCGCGCTTTCGGGCGATTTATCGGTATATATTATATATGTATTGCTGAGAAGCGGATAGCTCTCGTCCGCCATGGTAGCCTTGGACGGCTTCACGCCGTCTATCGCGATGAACTTCACCTTGTCGGCGTTTTCGTACATCTGCGCGGCGTAGGAATACACCGAATAGCCTATAGCACCCGCGGAATTGTCGTAGACCGCCACCGCGTCCATAAGCCCGCCCATTCCATACGCGATATACTCGCTCTCGGGCTTTAAAAGCGGCGTGTCGCCCATAAATACGGTCATATAGTTCTGGCTGCCCGAATCACGATTTCTCTGATAGGGAATGATCGGCTCGTTGTTGCCTCCCACTTCTTTCCAATTGGTGATCTCGCCGCTGTAGATCTTGCGGAGCTGTTCGCTCGTAAGCCCCTCAACGGGATTTTCTCCGTTCACGACAAAGACGAATCCCTCCCGCGCCACGGGCTTCATAATAAGCTTCACGCCCGCGTCATCGGCGGCTTTCTGCTGTTCGGCGGAGATGGGCACGGAGAAGATCATATCCACCTCGCCGCTTAAGAGCCGCTTGAAAGAGTCGTGAGTGGTGGTGTGAGATACCAGCTCTTCCGCGTCGGAATAGGGAATGTTCAGAAATCCCGCTTTCAGCCCCACTTCAAGCGGTGTTGCCGATGTGGAACCGTCCATTCGCGGCAAATTCTCCTCGGTAAACGAGAATTCTTCCCCGACGGGAACGCTTGGGTCGCCGCTGTTGTCCGAGGAGTTATCCGACGTACTCTCCGGCGCTGTCGAGGACGTTCCCGTATCGCTTGAGGTATCGCTCTCCGAGTTGACAGAACCGTCGCAGGCGGCAAGGCTTAGTGTTGTAACAAGTGCGATAAATACTGATAAGAATTTTTTCATAATGTTGACCCTCTTTGCAGAAAAATAAAAGCGCTTTATGATATTATTTTAGCAATTTTAATTGAGATTGTCAACGATTATTACAAAACTGTAACCATTTGTAACCGCATTGTAACCATTTGTAACCGATTTGTAAGAAATGCCCCTCTCGGAAAAATTCCGAAAAGGGGCATTATATTATCAGCCGGCGGGCTTTTCCCATATGACGAAACAGTCGGGATGAGCTTCTTCAAGGCTTTTTTTGTCAGCATCGCTTATCGGGTTGCCTGACAAATATAACGTACTTGATTTTTGAAGCTTCAAATTTACAAAGGGGGTAATATCGGAGATCTGATTTCCGCTCATAATGAGTGTAAACAAATTCGTAAGCGAAGCCAGCGGCGACGCGTCTGTTATATTATTATTGTGAAGATAAAGCGTCCTCAGATTTTCAACATCGGCAAGCGGAGATATGTCGGTGATATCATTATCCCCAAGCTCCAGAACGCCTAATTTTTTTGATCCGTTAAACCGCGGCAAGGTCGTTATCCGATTACCGTTAAGCTCAAGATCCGACAATTCGAGAAGCCCCGTAAGCGGCGTAATATCCGTTATCTCATTGTTATCCAGAAACAGACCGTACAATTTCGACAAGCCGCCCAGCGGTGAAACATCGCTTATCCGATCGTTCTTAGCTTCAAGCCTTTCGAGCTTTGTCAGACCGGCAAGCGGCGACACATCGTTTATCCGATTATCGTTCAGGTAGATCTGAGTCAGTTCACCAAGCCCTGCAAGCGCGGAAATATCTTCTATCTCGTTTTGGCTGAGATCAAGGAGATATAAACCTTTAAGCGAGCCGAGCGGCGTTACATTGCTTATCCGATTTTGTCCAAGATATAGATGGTTCAATTCCGCTAGCGAAGCAAGCGGCGAAACATCGCTTATCTTATTATTGTCCAGATGAAGATCATTGATCTTTGTAAGCCCCGAAAGCGGCGTGATATCGCTTATCACATTGTTCCGAAGATCCAGTCCGGTCAGTTTGGTAAGTCCGCCGAGCGCGGTAATATCCTCGACCCGAGCGGATCCTATACGAAGGTATGTAAGCCCTGTAAGAGAACCAAGCGGCGATATATCCTTCAGCATCGTACATTCGTCCAGATACAGCTGCGTCAAGCCCGTAAAACCACTCAGCGGCGACAAGTCACTGATATCCTCGCTTCCGTCGATCCTGATATATTTCAGCTTTGTCATCTCGCTCAGCTTGGGAGCTATTTCTTTTAGCTCCTCATTCTTGATATTATACAGCACGATAGAGGTCTGACCCAGATCATACTCATCACCGAGAAAACGTACTTTGCCGTCAGCCGTATAATCCGCCGAGATCTCGCATTTGGGAAGGCTTTTTCTGAGACGCTCCGTATCGGCACGGCTTATCGGGTTGTCATATAAACGCAGTGAATTCAGCATCGAAAGCGTTTCCAGAGGCTTTATATCCGAGATTTTGTTATTTGTAAGCCCCAGCTGCGTCAGCATATTATGTCCGTCAAGCGGCGAGATATCCGATATCTTGTTATTGTCAAGTGACAGCCGTTCCACACCGAGAAGCCCCGACAGCGGCTTTATATCGGTTATCCCGTTGTCCGCCAGATGAAGCTCCGAAAGACCGACAAGCGTACCGATAGACGTTATATCGGAGATGTTATTGTTGGTGAGATTGAGATTTGCAAGCCCCGTATTCCCCTCAATAGGCGAAACATCGCTTACCTCGTTGTTTGCGAGATCAAGCCATGTCAAGTCTTTAAGTTCACGAAGCGCCGAGATATCCTTGATCTTGTTTTCTCCGAGGTCGAGATAGGTGATACCCCTATGACCTTTAAGCGGCGTGATATCGGCTATCTTATTACTGTCGAGGTGTACCTCCGTCAAACCCGAAAGACTGCCGAGAGATGCTATGCTTTCGAGCTCGAAATTGCCGGACAGATCGAGAAGCGACAGCTTTGACATATTCCGAAGCAGAGTTATATCGCTTATCTTATTATAATTCGCGTAAAGAAGCGTAATCTCCGTAAGCCCCGACAGCGGCGAGATATCGCTTATCTGATTTTGAGTGAGTATGAGCAGATTCAGCTTATCAAGTCCGCCGAGCGGCGTTATATCGTCTACCATATTATAGCCGAGATTAAGTTCTTCCAAGCCCTTAAGAGACTTAAGCGGTGAAATATCGCTTATTTGATTATTGTCGAGGTAGAGGTATTTCAATCCCGTGAGAGAGGAAAGCGGCGATATATCGCTTATCTTGTTATTGGCGAGAGAAAGCGTCGTCAGATTTGACAGATTTTGCAGTTCGAGAACAATATCCGAAAGCTGTTTATCGGTGATATCTGCCGCAACGATGTCTACCCTGTCGGTAGTAGCTATGTCGTAGGTCTCGCCGAGAACAGTCACAGTGTCAACTATCACTTCACAATCGGGGTGAGCTTTTTTGAACCTCTCTATATCGGCTTCGCTTATCGGATCGCCATGCAGACACAAATTCTTAAGGTCAACGCTTTCCAGCGCCGTTATATCGGTGATATTATTTTCGCTTATGTCAAGATTTTCCAGACCGGTAAGCGAGGCAAGCGGCGATATGTCCGTAATATTATTACCTTTAAGCCCCAGACTTGTTAGGGGAAGCCCTTCCAGCGGCGACAGATCACTTATCTCATTGCCGTCCAGCTCCAGGACGGATAATTCCGGCAGCCCTTTAAGCGGCGTGAGATCGGTGATATTGCTGTTCTTAAGACCGAGATATGTCAGATGCGTGCAATTCCCGAGCGGGGTCAGGTCACTCACATCATTGCCGTTCATTCTCAGAATACTAAGCTTTGAAAGCCCCTCAAGCGGCGACAGATCGTTTATCTGATTATCATCTAGGAATATACGCTCCAATTCCGTAAACGAGGTCAGCGGCGACAGGTCGCTTATCTCATTGCCGTTCAGATAAAGTGTCTTGAGCGGCTTTATCTGTTCAAGCAGCGGAACTATTTCTCTAAGCTGTTCATCGGTGATGCCCATATTATCAAGCTCCACCGTGCCCGAAAAAGTATAAAATCTTTTCCCGAGAATGGTCACTACTCCGTCAACGATCGGTTCGCTTGTGCCGATCGAGGAATTACCGCTCTGCACAGGCTCGCTTATGATATCCGAGGAATTGCCGTTAGGAGTAGTAAGCCCCCCTCCGAACTTCCACACGATGAGCGTCACCGCGCAGACGACCGCAATACACGCCGCCGCGCTTGCTATATATCTGAAGATATTCGTGCGTTTTTTGGGTGAAAGCTCGCTCGGGCGGTCGGATGTTATCATCTGTAAGTTCTCGGAATTTGTCTGAACGCTTTTCAGCGCGTCGTCTATGATATCGAGACCTATCTCTCCCATAGTGTCGATGAATTCGGGTCTTGTCATATCTCATACCCCCTATTGTGAAGAAATACTCTTAAACCTTCCCTTACCCTTTTCAGCGTGACGGAAACATTGTTCTGCGTCATACCGAACTGCTCCGCAAGCTCCGTGACGCTCCAGCAGCCCCAGTATCTCAGAACGAACATTCTCCGCTTCTTATCGGGCTGCTTTCTTAAGAACTCGTTGATGGCTTCCACAAGCTCCTTATGATCAAGCTCGCTCTCGGCGGTCTTCTTGTCCGATATGAGATCGGCAAGATCGTCGAAATTCACTTCGCCCGAACTTCCCCCGCGCTTCTCCGCGTGTCTTTTTCTGAGCCTCATAAGCGCGAAATTGCGCGCTATCGCCGCCGTGAACGCCGATAAAGAGGACGGCTTCGCGGGAGGAATGGAATTCCACACCTTTAAATAAGTATCGTTTAAGCACTCTTCCGTTTCGGTGAAGTCCCCGAGGATATTCTGCGCCACTTTTCCGCATAAGCCGCCGTATTTCTTCGACAGCTCGGATATGGATGCTTCGTCACGGTTTTCCATAAGCTCTATGATCTTAGCGTCTTCCATGGCAACAACCTCCTTTTTTGTCTTTCACCTTTTAAGATGCGGTTTAAAATGTAATATGACAAAAAATTTATAAAAAACCGCGGACACTTTTCGCGTCCGCGGGATCATACATTATTGATCGTAAATCATCAATTATTTGTGCGCCGCTTTCTTCGCTTTTTTGGCGGCACGCTTCTCACTTCTGTAAGGAACGTTGGCTCCCGCGTTGGGCGCGTCGGGATTCATCACCTGTTCGCGCTGTATGGGCTGCATTTTCACGGGGATCGTCAGCGCCAGCCTTACGGTCTCCTCGCGGATAGTGGCGATCATCTCGTCGAACATATTGAAGCCCTCAAAACGGTATTCCTCAACGGGGTTTCTTTGTGCATAGCCGCGCAGTCCGATACCGTTTTTCAGCTCGTCCATAGCGTCGATATGATCCATCCAGTGCTTGTCTACCACCTTAAGCAGGCAAACGCGCTCGATCTCGCGGAGATTGTCATGTCCGAGATCCTTCTCGCGAAGATCCACAACGAGCTTTCCGCGATCCTTGATGAACTTCATTATATCCTTGGAATCGACCTCGTTGAGCTCCTGATTGGTAAAGCGAAGGTCAGTATCCATAAGGAACAGATTGAGATAATGCGCGCGAAGTCCGTCCAAATTCCAGTTATCGGCAACGGAATCCGAACAGTAGGTCTTGACATTCTCCTCGATATCCTGATCCATCATCTGGAGGATGTTGTCGTGGATATCCTCGCCGTCAAGCACCTTTCTTCTCTGAGAATAGATCGTCTGACGCATCTGCGACATAACGTCGTCGAAGTCGAGAACGTGCTTTCTGATGGAGAAGTTGTTGCCCTCGATCTTCATCTGCGCGGACTCGATAGCCTTGCTGAGGAAGCCTACCTCAAGCGGAAGATCCTCGTCGAAGTTCATCTTCTCCATAATGGCTTGAACTCTCTCGCCGCCGAACAGTCTCATAAGATCGTCCTCGAGGGAGATGAAGAAGCAGCTCTCGCCGGGGTCGCCCTGACGGCCCGCACGTCCGCGAAGCTGATTATCGATACGGCGTGACTCGTGGCGCTCCGTACCGATGATATACAGTCCGCCCGCCTCGCGCACAGCCTCGGCTTCGGGCTTTATCTCTTCGTCGTATTTGTGATTGAGCTCCTGGAACTTCTCGCGCGCCGCGATGATCTCCTGATCGTCGGTCTCGGCAAAGCCCGTCGCCTCGCGGATCATATCCTCGGAATAGCCGAGCTTGCGCATCTCGGCAAGCGCCAGATATTCCGCGTTGCCGCCGAGCTTGATATCTGTTCCGCGTCCCGCCATATTGGTGGCGATGGTCACGGCGTTCTTCTTGCCCGCCTGGGCTACGATATCCGCCTCGCGCTCGTGGTTCTTGGCGTTTAAGACCTCGTGCTTGATGCCGCGCGCCTTGAGGAGCTTTGACAGCTGCTCCGACTTCTCTATCGTGATAGTTCCGACAAGCACGGGCTGCCCCTTCGCGTGACATTCCTCGACCTGGTCGCAGACCGCTTTCAGCTTGCCTCTGGTGTTCTTGTAGATCTTATCGTGATTGTCTATACGGATAACGGGCTTGTTGGTGGGGATCTCCACAACGTCGAGCGAATAGATCTGTCTGAACTCGCCCTCCTCGGTCATTGCTGTACCGGTCATACCGGAGAGCTTCTTATACAGACGGAAGAAGTTCTGGAAGGTAATAGTCGCGAGCGTCTTGCTCTCGTGATTTACCTTCACACCCTCCTTCGCCTCGATAGCCTGGTGAAGCCCCGCGTTATAGCGCCGTCCGAACATCAGACGACCCGTGAACTCATCGACGATGACTATCTCGCCGTCCTTGATGACATAGTCCACATCGCGCTTCATAACGCCGTTCGCGCGGATAGCCTGGTTGATGTGGTGGAGCAGCGTCATATTCTCGGGATCCATAAGGTTCTCCACGCCGAAATACT
>CAYPWI010000048.1:0-9405 GCA_964414395.1 uncultured Ruminococcus sp. | reverse complement strand
AAAGACTTAGCTCGTTCTTCTCCCATACATTTGGCTACTTCATCAAAAGTATAATTGTACGGATTGCCCTGAATCATTTCTAATGTAGGAGGGCCCATTTTCTCTTTATTTGCCATGATAATTCCTTTCCTCGCATTGTATTTAAGTAATATTTTACACAAGCCAACTTGTGTGGATTATAACTTGAAAACATCAAAAGGGTACACAAACCCCATTGTATATATTATACATCTTTTTTTTCTTTCTGTCAAGATAGAAATTGCATCCCAATAATGTGAATTATATCATTTTTCACTTATTGGGATGCATACTTACTTAGAATAATCTTATAGTTGCTTATTCAATTCCTTGCTTCTTGCTCCTGCCCTTTGTCTGGTCCTTCGGCGTTTTTGGCTTTTTGCCGAGCCTTGCGGCATCACGCTTCATCTTCGCCCTCTCAAAGTAGCAAGTCTTTTCACGCTTCGGAGCGTTCTTCTTTGCTTCGATAGCCGCCTGATTCAGCTCATCAGTTACGACTTTCAGCCTTTGCTCCTTAGTATCAAGCTCCTCCTGCTGGGGGAACGGCTCTGCTACGATCTTCTGCGCTTCTGCGTGGTCAAGCCTGAGCTTTGCGAGGTTATCCTGCGTTCTCTCGATTCTGCCGTCGATGTTGTAGAGGGCAGCTTCAAGACGATTCAAGTTGTGGGCAAAACTCTCGATCAGCTTCGTGGTATGTGAAGTGGCACCTTGCAGGCCAGCCGACATACCGCCGCCCATCATGTTGCTGTTTACTGTAACGCTCAGGTCAAAGCCCTGGAACGAGCCGACTTTCACGGGAGTATCGGCATATTTGATAGCCAACACAGCATCTTCAAGAGCCTTAGCAGCTTCTTTTCTATCGGTGTACTCAGTTTCACCAATGGTGATCTTGAATACGGGCAGTTTGCGTTCGGGATCAATCGGGAGCTTGCGGAGTGCTTCACGATCTGTATGGAGATCAGCAAGAATCGCAGTAAGTTTCTGTTCCTGTTCAGGGAAACGAGCGATCTTGTCCTCCATTTCAAATACCGTGTTGCGGTGTTCCGCAGCGAGTACCCTCAGTTCCTTCACTTCATTTTCAAGCATCAGCTTTTCCTTGATACGCTCATCGCCTGTGCAGAGAGCCTTGATCTCGGAATAAGTGAGTGCCTGCTGGTCCACATCTTCACACTTTCTCGCAGGAGTCTTACTTGTCATGATCTGAGAGATGAATTTCTGCTTGTTCTCCAAAGTCTGATAGGAATAAGCATCGAATGTGCCTTTGGTAACATAGCGGAATATCTGCACCTGCTTGTTTTCATTGCCTTGACGGATAATTCTTCCGGCGCGCTGTTCCAGATCAGCCGGTCTCCACGGAATATCGAGGTCATGGACTGCGATCAGCTTCTTCTGGACATTCGTACCCGTACCCATTTTGGCGGTTGAGCCGAGCAGTACACGGATCTCTCCGCTGCGGACTTTATCAAAGAGGTCAGCTTTCTGCTGTTCAGTTTTCGCATCGTGGATATATGCGATTTCCTCCGCAGGGATACCCCTTGCGATTAGCTTATCACGAATATCATCATACACGCAGAAGTCGCATTCTTCTTCAAGAGACTCGACCTCAGCGATAGACTTCTTATCCTTCACATCGTCGGCATCTTCGCCCTCGACCTCTGCTTCTCCTGCTGCTTTGTGAGGAACGCCCAAATCACAGAAGATGATCTGCGTGAGTCTGTCCTCAGCCGTTTCAGCGTGGATACGGGCAACATTCTCTACACAGCGGTTGAGCTTTGTATCGGGATTATCTTCAAATGACGGATCAATCAGACGAGGATCAAGACCGAGCTTTCTTCCGTCCGACGTAATCTTGAGCATATTGTCGATCGTGGGATCAACATTTCCTGCGTTGATAGCATCAGCTCTGTCGGCAAGCTCCTGAACAAGCTCCTGCTGAAAAGGAGTAGCTTCGACCTGAACCACCTGATAATCACAGTCAGGCACATCAAGTTTCAGCGTATCGGCGGTACGAATGTCAGCGACCTGCTTGAACATACTCATCAGTTCAGGCAGACCTGTATAGTTTGCGATACGGGTGCGCTCCTTGAAGCCATTGCCCGCAGGCTTTAACTCATAGTCTGTTTTCTGCTCACCGAACACCGCAACCCAATTGTCGAAGTGCTGTAAGCCGTGGTCACGCAGGAAGTCATACTCCAAGTAACGCATCATGGTGTGCAGCTCTGTAATACTGTTGCTGAGAGGTGTGCCAGTTGCAAAGATAACGCCCTTGCCGCCTGTCTTTTCATCGAGGTATCTGCATTTGAGGAAAAGATCAAGTGCTTTCTGTGAAGCCGAATTGGAAATTCCGGCTACATTCTGCAATTTTGTGGCGACGAACAGATTTTTGAACTCGTGGGCTTCGTCAATGAACAGACGGTCGATTCCGAGCTGTTCAAAGGTCAGCGTATCGTCCTGATTAGCCTTTTCGAGCTTGTCAAGCTGCTTTTGCAGGCTCTTACGGGTACGCTCCATAGCCTTGATCTGGAACTTTGAGCCTTCGCTCTTTTTCAGTTCCTCAATGCCTTGCAGAATATCGTCGATCTGCGTCTGAATGGTCATGACCTGTCTCTCCTTAGAAACAGGAATCTTGCCAAGCTGAGAGTGACCGATGATAACTGCATCGTAGTTGCCTGTGGCGATCTTAGCGAATAACTGCTGTCGGTTCTCTTTCTTGAAGTCCTTTTTGGTCGCAACAAGAATGTTAGCACCCGGATAGAGCTTCTGGAAATCGTCACCGATCTGCTCCGTCAGATGATTCGGCACAGCAAACAGGCTCTTAGTACAAAGTCCCAAACGCTTGCTTTCCATAGCAGTAGCGATCATTTCAAAAGTCTTGCCCGCACCGACACAGTGAGCAAACAGCGTATTACCGCCAAACATTGCATGAGCGATAGCATTTTTCTGATGATCATGCAGATGAATGTCCGCAGTCATCATCGGGAAAGAAAGAGCCGAACCGTCAAACTCACGGGGACGGATACTATTGAACAGCTCATTATAACGCTCCACAATAGCTTCACGGCGGACAGAATCTTTGAAGATCCACGCCTTGAAAGCCTTGCGAATATCGTCAGCCTTGCGCTGTACCACACGGGTAGCATCAATATCCACCACACGCTTTTCCTTAGTATCGCCCAAGCCGTCCGGCACTTCGATCGTCTTGTAGACCTTCGGCTCTTGCAGATTCAGCAAATGCTCAAAGATGTCATAAGCGTTCAACTTGTGTGTGCCGTACTTCTGAGTCGCAAGCACCGACCTGTCGGAAGATTTGTTGCTTACATGGAAAGAGTTAGCGTGAACGGAGTATTCCACGCCGACGATAGCAGACTTGTTCCAACGTGCAGACGGACTGTCACTTCGCTGATATGCCGGAGTCTGCAACAGCTCATACATGAACTGTTCGTAGTATTTCGGATCAAGCCAAGCGGCGCCGAGCTTAATGTCAATATCTCCGGCTTTCAGCGGTTCGGGCATAGCTTGTTTCAGAGCTGATACATTGATATTGAAGTCGGGATCATACTCAGCGATCTCCTCAGCTTCTCGGAGCTTCTTGCGAATATCGCCCGAAAGATACTCCGAAGCCGTTTGATAGTCGTTTACCGTATGGGGAATTTTGAAGATCTCGCCAGTAAGGTCGTGCTTCAGCTCGTCCTCACTCATTCCGGTGAGCTTTCCCATATATTCAAAGTCAACCCGTGCTTTCTCAGCAATGGAGAGTGTCAGAGCTTCAAGTGCCGTGTCAACGTGTTCCACAGCCTTCGGCGGCACGATAGTCCGCTTTGTGAAAATATCAGACTTTTCAAGGAGCTTAGTCTTATCATAGCTCTTTTCCAGTCCTGCCACAAGGTTATATGAAACATCTTCCGCAAAATAGCGCTTGTTGGTCTGAGAGTGGATAAGTCCGAATTTTTTATAGAAATCATCGTATGCAACATTCAGCTTTGCCTGCAAATCTTTGATAACGCTGTCAGGTTTATCAAGCTCCATCGCTTCGATCAGCTCACGGGTGAGGTCACGCAATTCAATAAAAGCAGTAAAACGCTTGTGCTGTGCAGTACCCTTATCGAAACGAAACTCACAGGCAGCGTTATTCTTTTTGAAGAACACCTGATCGTCCGAAAGGAAAAAGCTGTAATTACGCAGTTTAGAGGGAATCTGCACCTGCACACCGTCAGCCGTTTTCGCATACACATCTCTGCCACGCTCATGACTGATCTCCGCAGACAGCTTTTCGACTGCTTCATGGAGCGCCGATCTCAGGTCAAAGCCGTCCTCAGCGACAACCATTGTACCGCTGCCGTAGAGCTTATTTCCCTCAACAACTGTACCAAGCACCATATCGGGGTGCTTTTCAAAGTATTTGTTGATCTGCAGTCCTTCCTCATTCTGCCCAATGTGTACCCAATCGGGAATATCGGACATTTCGGCAACAGATTTGCCTTCATGTTTTTTCAAGAAGATAATATCCGTAGTGACTTCCGTGCCTGCGTTATCCTTAAACGCACCATTCTTGCCACCCGGCAGACGAATAGCACCGATGAAGTCAGCCTTATCAGCCAACATCTGGCGGACACTCTCATCACGCTTATCGAGTGTGCCTGCCGAGGTCACGAATGCCATGATTCCGCCGTCTTTGAGCTTGTCGAGTGCTTCGGCAAAGAAGAAATCGTGCAGTTTCGTGGTATTGTGGACGGTATCACGGAAACCAAGCTCACCGAACGGCACATTTCCGACAGCCACATCAAAGCAGCCGTTCTGAAAACGGTTCTGCTCAAAGCCATGAATAGCAATATCTGCATCAGGATAGAGAGCCTGAGCAATTCTGCCGGACAGCAAGTCGATCTCCACACCGTAGAGCTGAGAGTGTGCCTGCATAGCTTCGGGCATACGTCCAAAAAAGTTTCCGATACCCATTGCAGGCTCTAAGACATTACCGCCGTCAAAGCCAAAATTGCCAAGTGCTTCGTAGATTCCGTCAATAACGGTCGGGCTGGTATAAAACGCATCATTGACCGTTGAACGTGCCTGAGCGTACTCCTGCGGAGTCAGCAGCTCAGAAAGCTCCTTATACTCTGCGGCCCACTTCGGATCGTCCTTGTCAAAAGCCTTAGCCAAAGCACCCCAGCCGACATATTTCGACAGGGTTTCCTTTTCCTCAGCAGTCGCAGGACGCTTCTCCCGTTCAAGTGTTTTCAGCGTTTTGATCGCATCGACATTAGCACGGAATTTCGCCTTTGCACCACCCTCACCGAGAGCATCATCGGTGATCGTGAAGTTTTCGCCCTTATCGGGTGCAGTTACTTCCGTTTCAGGAACATCGACTTCATCAGCAACAAGTTTGACCTCCGGCTCTTTCTCAGCGTGAACAATCTGCTCACGCTCCAAGCTGTCAATGAAATGGAATGACATCAGCATATCGCCGTTATCGAGCCGAGAAGTCAGTTCATCGCCGTCAAAAGTCCAGTTCTTCGCACGGTCAAACTCCATGTGGAGGTCTTTGCCCGTAGGTTCGCCGTTTTCATCGAGCTTTCTGGAAGTAAAATCGACCGTAGTAACACCTGTGACCACTCTGCGCTCTCCAATGCACTCAGGACGGAGGTGATCAGTGATCTCAAACATCATACCCGGCTTGATCGCCTTTTTGAGCTGAGACAGGTTCTTGACAGTAGGAATTTCGGGCTTTTCTGCTTCGGGAGCAAATGCAGTCTTATCGGGTGTTACCTCAGCCTTTTCAGGCTCAGGCTTTTTGAGTGCAGACTGCTCCTTTTCAGGTTCAGCCTTACCGATATACTCATACATACCGCTGTTCAGGAGCTTATCATAGGAAATATTCTCCGTCACAGCAAAACCGCCGCTTTCTCTTGTGACAGTGCAATCGTCCGAATAGAACGGCAGTGCGCCTGTCAGCGAAATAACCTCAGAAACCTCGCCAGTAATCTTGTGACGAAATCGGTCACCGACTTCCACGATCTTGTGGCTATGCTCCTCAGCCTTTTCCGCTTTGAGCGCCGCCCTTTCCGCTTTCTGTTCGGCAGAAAGGTAGGTATCGTCCCTGAGCCGTGATTCTGTCATTGTTGCGACATTGTACCACGAATGACGGAACTTCTCGCCGTTCTCAAAGCTGAAAGTAATGCCTTGGGAATTGTAGTCAACGAGTGAGATCTTGCCCTCACCGCTGTGTCCGCCTGTGCCGTATTCCTTTTTCAGAAAATCGGCAAGCTGCTGAATAGTCGGGTGCTGTTCCTCATAGAAGTCCTGCACACGGAGCTTGCCGTGAACAAAGCCAGTGCCACGGTCAATCTCGGCGGCAAGTGCTTCATAGACCTGAACGCCGTCAACCACCGGACCTTTGGAAAATTCAGGCTTCGGCTTTTCAGGTGCAGACTTTGAAGCGGTCAGCGGTTCAGGATCACCGAAAAGAGAGAGCTGTTCGCCCTGAATATCGGGCTTCTCCCAAAACGGAATATCATCGTTCTGACTCCGCTGAATTTCCTCGATAACATCAGCATCGGTGAACAGGGGCTTGTCAATATCCTCTGAAACCGCAGGAACATCATCTACCGCCATAAGACCAAGCTCATAGGCTGCACCGTCGATCTCTGCCTTATGATTTTCATAGGTGTCGATAGAGATAACGCCCTCGGCATTGTCGATAATAACAGTCGCACCGAGGGAAAGTGCCTTGTCCTTGATCTCGTCAAGGCTTTCGGCATCGCCTTTGTATTTCAGCGTAACAGACGGCACATCTTCCGCAGGAGAAGAAGTATCAGAAACATCGGCGGCATCACTCATAAGGTCAACCGTCTGTTCGTCCTTGCCAGTATGACGCTCAATGACTTCATCGGGAACAGAAACGAGGTCGGAGAAGTCCAGTCCTGTCAGACCGTTCTCGATCATATCCTCAATACTGTCATACTGCTCCGTATTATAAACTTCGCCGTCAAACTCATAGGTGATCTTGAAGTCGATAAGGTCAGCAGTTACCTGAATGGGCAGCTCATCGTCTGTCAGCGTGGTAAACGCAAGACCGACATTGTGCAGATCATCAAAATCAGCACCCTCACGGTACTCTGCTTCGCAAAAATCGTTGATAAGGAACTTTGCCTTATCAAGCGGAGTCTCAAAGGTACGCTGAAAGTCCATGATCTCAACGGGCTTGTCAGGGTTATGCTCAAGCATCGCAGTACGCAGGAGCGCCGGAAAAGTAGTCAGCTCACTGTAAGGCTCGATTTCCATTTTATCGCCACGGTTATAGATACCGCAGACGGGATCGCCGTCATAGAACAGTTCACCGACCTTATCGCCGTCAGCGATTGCCAGTTTCCATGTACCACGCTCTGTTTCAGCAGATTCGCAGTCAGTCCCGAAGAACTTGTCAACGACCTGCTGTAATGTCTGGAGCTTTTCAGGCTCACGCTTCGGAGGATTCAGTTCAAATGCCTGTTCAATCAGGACGGAATATCCTGCTTCTCTCAGTTTTGCGGAGTATTCGTCTTTGTCCTCAGCCGGAAAACCGACCATAGGCTGCCCGTTTTTCGAGTGCATTTGCAGTCCGAGGACTTCCATACCGATCTCCGCATTTTTGCCGTGCATCTCGTAAAAATCGCCAACCTTGCGGAGCGATACCGGACCTTTATCTTCGGGTTCAGCCTTTTCAGCCTGCTGCCCGCCCTTGCTGATGATCTCAAAGCCCTTTTCCTCCATATCCTGCTGCCAGCCGTCATAGGCAAGCACATCGGAAGTGCCGAGCAGAATACCGCCATAATCGGGTGCGTCAAGGTCTTTCAGCGAAATGCTCTTGTCGCTTATCTTCTCGACCTCACGGCGAGCGCCGTCGTACATGATAATATCACCGACTGCAAGATCGGACACCTTTGCGGTTTCAGGCTTCTCCTGCACAAGCTCCTTTTCACGGAAGAACTCAGGCATTTCGGTAAAGCCGAAACTGTCACAGAAATACGCTGTATCCTTGCCGTCAATGGAAATGACGATAACATCGGAAACAGAAAGAGAGTGACCGAAGAAATCATCGGGACGGTCATTATTGAACTGAGCAAATAGTGCTTCAAGCGTAGCATTGCCCCTGAACTCTCCGACCTCACCTTCATACATAAGCTCATAATCGTCCTTGTTGAGCTGTACGCCGTCAGCTTTCAGCCTGTCCATACTCTCAAAGCGGACACCGTGATACTTTTCGCCGCTGGGCAACTGATAGATCTTGAAAGTCCCCTGAGCCTTTTCCACATCATCATAGGTGCGAATCGGGTGCTGTGCCTTGAAATCGTCGAAGATACGCTGTTCCTCAATGGTCAGTTCAGAATGTGCTTCAAGGAAAGGAACGAAAAAGTCAAGCATTCTCTGCGCTCTTTCCTTATATTCCGGCTGATTGAACGGGTGCTGCGTATAACCAAGGATACCCTCATTATATGTGCGAATATGGTCGATCAGCGAACCACCGCCCGTACCCTTGCCGTCGCCAATGTCAAAGCGGCCGTCGTAGTTGAACTCCTCACCGCCGATGACAGCAGTAATGCTGAAATCGGTCTTTTTGTACCAACCTGCTTTCAGCTCAGGGATATTACGCTCAGAGTGCTGTTTCTCATCGAGGTATTCAAGGACTGCATTGCCGAGAGCAAAACTGCAATCAGGGTGTGCAAGGGCAAAATCGTGAACGATGTCGCTTTCGCTTACCCATTCATCGCCCTTATCTTTGCCGAAATGGAATGACAGGCTATCCGGCTGTCTTTCAGGTGTTTCTGCTTCAAAGCTCACATGATACTTTTCCTTTGCGATGATAGCAAAAGCCTTTTCGGTCTGAACTTCATCACCGAGAATATCATAGAGAGCCTTCTTGATACGGTTGAGCTTCGGGATATTATCGCCGTTCTCCCAACCGTGCAGAGCTGCATCGTCAAACGCTGTCAGAAGGTCTGCGATCTTTTCATCGGAAATATCGGGGATAGCATCGAGCATATCATCACGAACCCACCAGAAAGCAAGGTCATTGAACTCCTCATGGGTGCGGTCAATGAAAGCCTGTCCGATCTCCTCAAAGGAAACAAAACGCTCCATACCGCTGAAACTGCACATAAAGCCGTCCTCAGTCCTCTCCGTATGCAGGGAGTGGCGGAGGTTTTCAGCATAATAATATGTGCGGTCGGAAATCTCGCCCTGTTCAAAGATAAACTCAATATCTGCGGCTCCGCTGCCCTCTAACAGTCCGAGAGCAAGCTCACGGCGAATATCCTCTCCGTCATGGTAACGCTGGGCAAGGTCATAGAGTGCAGGCTCAGAAAGATGATAGCCGAAAGCAGCCTTGTCGTTGGGCTTATGCTTATCAAGATAACC
>CAYPWI010000047.1:0-9476 GCA_964414395.1 uncultured Ruminococcus sp. | reverse complement strand
CTCCGCGCATCACCACTCAGTGCCTGCGTGTGCCCGTCTCCAACGGACATTTCGCGGCTGTATTCGTAAGATTTGACAGCAAGCCCTCTATTGAAGAGATAAAGAGGATCTGGGCGGAATATTCCGCAAAACCGCAGGAGATGAACCTCCCGCACGCGCCCAAGCAGTTTATCCACTACTTTGAAGAGGACGATATGCCCCAGGCTAAGCTTCACCGCGACCTTGAGGGCGGTATGGCGATCTCTGTCGGCAGACTGCGCCCCGATACACAGTACGACTACAAGTTCGTATGCCTCTCGCACAACACCCTGCGCGGCGCTGCGGGCGGAGCTGTGGAAATGGCGGAGCTGCTGGCGGCTATGGGCTACCTTGATTGATAGATCTATCTGTTTGAAAGGACGATTCCTATGAGCAAAACGATTTTTACAGGCTGCGCCACGGCGATAGCTACCCCGATGAATTCCGACGGCAGCATCAACTATGACGAGTTCGGCAAGCTTATCGACTTCCAGATCGATAATAAGATTGACGGGCTGGTCATCTGCGGCACGACGGGCGAATCCGCCACTATGACCGACGAGGAACACCTTGAGGTCATCCGCTACGGCATAAAGCGCGTCGCGGGGCGTGTTCCCGTTATCGCGGGCGCGGGGAGCAACGACACCGCCTACGCCATAGAGCTTTCCAAGGAAGCCGAAAAGGCGGGCGCGGACGCTCTGCTTCACGTTACGCCGTACTATAACAAGGCTTCTCAGCGCGGACTTGTAAAGCACTTCACCGCGATAGCGGACGCTGTTAATATTCCGATCGTGCTCTACAATGTTCCTTCGAGAACGGGCGTGAACATTGCCGTAGACACTTATAAGGAACTCGCGAAGCACCCGAACATCACCGCCGTCAAGGAAGCGTCGGGAAGTATGGACACCGTAATGCAGCTCTCCGCCTACACCGATCTTGACATCTACTCGGGCAACGACGACGAGGCGCTGTGCTGTCTCGCTCTGGGCGGCAAAGGTCTTATTTCCGTAACATCTAACGTCGCTCCTAAGCAAAAACACGATGAAATTATGCTGTTTTTAGAGGGCAAGCATGAAGAGGCGCTGGAGATCCAGAAGAAGTTCTTAGCGCTCGACAAGGCTATGTTTATGGACGTAAACCCGATCCCCGTCAAGGAAGCACTAAACATCATGGGCTTCAAGGCGGGCGAGTGCCGTCTGCCGCTCTGCTCTATGACCGATGAAATGATCGCAAAACTTAAGAGCGTTATGGAGCCGCTCGGATTGGTCGGCTGTATAAAGTAACCGTTATTCTGTGTTCCCCGCGACCTTCGGCGGGGAAAATAACAGGAAATTGAAAGGATAAAAAGAATGGTAAAAATTGCCGTTACAGGCGCGTGCGGACGTATGGGACGCGTTATAGCGACCCTCTGCGCCGCGCGTGAGGATTGTAAGATCATAGCGGGCATCGATAAAATGGGCGAAAAGTACTCGGACTTCCCCATCTACGCGAAGCCGTTCGACCTGCCCGAAAAGCCCGATGTCATCATCGACTTCTCCCACCCGTCAGCCCTGCCGGATCTGCTCTCATACTGCAAGATGAACAATGTTCCCGCCGTTATCGCGACCACGGGCTATTCGGACGAGGAGCGTGCGCAGATAACCGCCGCTTCCGAGCAGATACCCGTGTTCTTCACGTTCAATATGTCGCTTGGCATCAACCTTCTCGCGGAACTCGCGAAAAAGGCGACACAGATACTCGGCGGACAATTCGATATCGAGATAGTGGAAAAGCACCACAACCAGAAGATTGACGCTCCCTCGGGCACGGCTATTATGCTTGCCGAGGCTATAAACGAAGAACTCGGCAACAAAGATCATTACGTATACGACCGCCATTCCGTGCGCCGGCCGCGCGAAAAGGACGAGATAGGTCTTCATTCGATACGCGGCGGCACTATAGTCGGCGAGCACGATATCATCTTCGCGGGTCACGACGAGGTGATAACTCTTTCTCACTCCGCACAGTCGCGTGAAGTGTTCGCGGTCGGCGCGGTAAACGCCGCGGTGTTCCTCAAAGGAAAGGATGCCGGAATGTACACTATGAGCGATCTTATCAAGGAACAGTAAGGGGGGATCAAGATGAAAATTGAAGTTACGGAAAATGTTTCGGCGGTATCGTTCAACAACGTCCCGCTCAACAAGACCATAATGGAGGACACCCTCAAGGCTGTCGCGGGCGCGGGGATAAATGTCGATATGATCTCCATGACCGCCCCCACCTCCGAGATATTCAGCTTCGGATTTACGGTAAACGATGAGGATATGCCCAAGCTGCTGAAAATGAACAAGCAGCTCAAGGATGTTTCGGGCGTAGCGCCGATGATCAACAGTTCCAACCGCAAAATCGTCATCAAAACGGACGAGATGACCGAGACCATAGGCTTTGCGGCGCGTGTTTTCAATATACTCAACCGCCTTGAAGCGATGATATTGATGATCACCACAGGCATAGACGAGATCTCCATGCTTATCCGCGACGCTGACGCGGACTCCGTGGTCTCCGCGTTCGAGAAGGAGTTCACGGCATGAATATGATATCTTTATACGCGCTTGCGGAAGCCGCTTCGGACGCGGCTGCATCTTCCGCGGAGAGCGGAGACAACTTCTTTCAGGATATAGTAGACCACCCGGGCGACATCTCGGCGATAGGAAGATTTTTCCAGAACCTGGGTACCTCTATTCTGAATGTTCTGCCGACTATCCTTTTCGCGATCATCGTTCTCATTGTGGGAACGATATTCACGAAGCTGGCTTTAAAGCTGATCTCAAAGGGCTTAAGCAAGACGAAGCTTGAAGTTACGGTGACAAAGTTCACGGTACAAATGGCGAAAATCGTGCTGTATGTGCTGCTTATCACCATTGTACTGAACATTCTCGGAATACCGTCCTCTTCGATAATCGCGGTCATCGGCACCGCGGGCGTGGCTATCGGTCTCGCTTTGCAGAACTCGCTGTCCAATGTCGCGGGAGGATTTCTGCTGATGATCACAAAGCCTTTCAAGGTCGGTGACTACATCGTCTCCAACGGCGTTGAAGGTACGGTGAGTCAGATCTCCATTCTGCACACTCAATTGAATTCGGTAAGCAATCAGGCGATATTTATCCCCAACGGGCTTGCGATAAACGCGACGATAATCAACAACAACGGCAACGACACCCGCCGTGTCGATCTTAATTTCTCGATTTCCTACAACGATGATTACGAAAAAGCGCGCGGTATAATCATGGAGATCATCCAAAAGCACCCGCTGATACTTAAGAACCCCGCCCCGTTCGTCCGCATGAGCGAACACGGAGCGAGCGCGATCGTTATCACATCCCGTTCGTGGTGCGCGACAAGCGACTATTGGGACGTATATTTCGACCTCACCGAGCAGGTGAGAGCGGCGTTTATCGAAAACCATATCGAGATACCGTTCGATCAGATCGATGTACATATGATTCAGCAATAAAAATTCGGGGCTGTTTTTTACAGCCCCGATATTTTTCTATAGCCGGATCAATCAAACAGCACTTCACTCAGCCACACGTGCGCCGTGTCGAGCGCCTCGTAAAATCCCGTGAACTCACCCTTGCGTGCCTTTGCCATTGCCGCCTTGTCATTCATATCCTTGGGGAGCAGCTGCACCATTATCTTGTTGGGTACTTCCTTATCCACGATCGTTTTTGTGTCCTTGATAGTAAGCAAAGTGGAGAACGTGTCTCCCGCGCTGCCGTAAAAGATCCTGTCACCGCTGCGAATAAGCGGAAATCCTCTGTAAAAGAAAATCTTCTCTTCTGCCATTATATTGTCCTCCTGATATAATATTATAGAAGAGCTTTGTTCGCACAACATAATACGAACAGGCTCAATTATTAACTAGGTCGTTTACGCTCTTTATAAGGTCGTCAACATATACGGAGTTGACCTTAAAGAGCGTTTTTCCGTTCAGCGCAGCCGCGTACTGCCTGTCATTCAGCGGATAAAAGCTCAACTCGTCGGACATTCCTCCGTAGAGCGCGGAATATTCGTCCTTATAGCCGAACTTCACCCTTACATACGCTTCCCCGTTCGGCTCATCGGTGTACAGCTCATCGCCGACGGAGCTTATCAGCTTCTGATACAGCTTGCGGAACTCCGTTCCATTAACAGCTTCGCCGCCTATTGAGAACGTTTTTTCCTCTCCGTTCACGTCAAACTTGAATACTCCGTCGGGAATGGTAACTTCCACACTCTCGCAAGCGTAGATATACGGGGATATCAGATGCTTGGAAACGCTCCCGAAGAGCGAGAATGTAGCCCATG
This sequence comes from uncultured Ruminococcus sp., assembly GCA_964414395.1. Classification (GTDB taxonomy): domain Bacteria; phylum Bacillota; class Clostridia; order Oscillospirales; family Ruminococcaceae; genus CAG-115. The sequence continues at coordinate 5,132 of CAYPWI010000047.1, read as the reverse complement.
CAGCCCGGCTCTTCTCCAATGAGAAGATGCCCGCCGTGTCCTCAAGCGCCGCGTAGAAGCATTGTACAATGCTCGTTTCGGTTTCCTTGGTGAACTCGTCACCCAGCAGCAGAACGCGCTCTTCACCATTATACTTGAACTCCACGCGCACCGAGGGATCGTCCAGCCCGCAGGCTTTGAGGTTCTCCTCGGACTTCTCGAGGAACTCACACTCGTACATCTCAAGCCCTTGAAGCCCCTTATAAAGCCACGACGCGGACGAAGAATCGACCTCAGCCCTTATCGGCTCGGAAAAGCGATAGGAGTTCTGCGTAGTTATGACGATGTTCTCGTCCTCTCCCGCCGCGTCCAACTCGGACATATAGCGCAGCTCGTAAACTCCGTCGCCGCGTTCTATCCTGATATATTCGGGATCTCCCGCGGAGCCGTCGGTGACGTCTTCGGTCATGACAAGATCCGCGAACGGCTTTGCGTCCGTAAAGGCGGCTTTCAAGGCGATATAGCCCACCCCGATGACTCTTCCGTCACCGATAGTGCAATAAACATAGTCTTCCTTAGATGGATTGCGTATCCCGAAAGAGATCTCGACACTCGTGCCGTCCTCAAACGACAGCGCCGCCTTGGCGACAGGATCCTTCAAACCGTATTTCTCAAGCCCTTCGGCAGTAACATTTTCTTCAACGGGCAGAGTGCCGCTCAGCATCGAGAGGAGACCTACAAATCTTTCCATAGCGGCTTCATCGGGCTTTACATCGCCCAGCGCGTCGGTCTCCCAGTAGTATTCTTCATCATCGCGCTGCCTGCGGTCGAGCGTATAACTGCCGTTTTCATTGGTGACGACCAGCTTCACGACGCTCTCGGCGGGCTGATCGATCAAAATAGTGATCTTTTCTTCGTCCTCGCCCAGAAAATCCAGAATATTCGAGGTCAGCGCGTCGGAGTCATAGCCGCTCTGCTCCTTTTCGGGAACATTCAGCAGCACTATCACAAGCGCCGCGCCCAGGACCGCGAGCACCGCCGCCGCTATTATCAGCGTCCTTATTTTCGCGCTCATTACTTATGCCTCCTGCGAAGCCATACCGCGATGCCGACAGCTATAACGCACACGGGAACTACTATGCAGAGTATCACAGCAAGAGTTCCGGCTGTTCCCGCGTTCATCTCGAAGGTGAGGTTCACGGGTGCTTTCGCCTTGATGACGACGCCCGCTTCCTTGCCAGAAACGTAATCCAGCATATTTACGAAGAAATCGCTGTTGTTGGCGTTGCTGTAAGCCATAAGGTAGCTTCCCGACAGCTGATCCGAGCCGATAGTGAAAACTCTGCTCGGTGTGCCGTCCGACGCGTATTTCACCGACACGGTAACATCGTTGAACTCGCCCTTCTGCGCCGTATCGATATCAAAGCCCTCGCCCGTCTCATTTTCGAGCGGGTACAAAAACGCGTTGTCATAGGTCTTCATCAGAACTTCAACGTCCGCAAGACCGTTGTCTTCAACGAATACGGGGCGGATATCCGCGCCGAGCGTGAAGAGCCCGCCGCCGTAGACCCCCGCCGTATAATCGGTATCGCAGATCTGCTGTCTGTGCGCGTAAGGCGTAAGCGTGCTTATAAGATAATTCGCGTCCGTCTGCCCCACGTGATAGAACCCGACCGAAACGCTCCAATCCTTTAAAAACTCGTCTATCTCGGGCGTTTCACGCTGTGTCACCGCCGCAAAATACAGCACATTCTTGCCGTATTTGCCGCCGTTATCGAGAAATCTGTCCAGCTTTGCCAGACAGTCGCTGCTGATATCCAGCCGCGGCGCGTGAACGATCACAAAATCAATATCGGGATCGATCTCGGCGGTCGTGAGCAGATCGAAGCTCTCCACACTGTAGCCGTTTTTCTTGAGCAGATCTCTCAAAGCGGAGCTGTCCGACTCGCCGAAGCCCTCCGCAAAGGCGATCCTTATCAGATCCTCGTTGGTGGTGTACATCATAGCCGAAACGGCTTCCTGCTCTATCAAATACTGACTTACATAGCCGTAGTAATAGTAGTATAAAGAGGCTTGCTCGGTGTCCAGACCGAAGTAGTCCGTGGGGGTAATTATTCTGTGCCGCCCCGTCTTCTCACACTCGACGACGATATAATCCGTGTCGAGCGTCTCATCGCCGAACTGCGATACATAATTCGGGTTTTGGTCAAGGTTCAGATAGCGGATATCTATGTGAGAGCTCTTCTCTTTCATGCGGTCTAAGATCTCGCTTACCTGCCGCGTGCTCTGCGACTGCTTGAAGGTCTGCTCGGAATTCAAAACGGTGACGGTAACGTCCGCGTCAAGACGGTTTTCGAGATACCTGCTCGTCGTCTCGTCGAGCGTATACAGTCCCCCGCCCGTAAGATCGGCGGAGATGCCTACGCGGTCGGAGACGACCCCCACGATAACATTCACCAGAACGACTGCCGCTATAAAGATGACGGTAAACGCCGCCGAAAGCGAACCATGCTTCAAAGAGCGGGTGTTTATCTTCCTCTTTTCCTTCTTAGGACGTTTTTTTGATTTTTTGGGAACGTCCTCGGGAGCGCTTTCTTCCGGCGCTTCCACACCCTCGGGAGCATCGGTCGCCTCCGCCTCGGAGGTCTCTTCCGATCTCTCGATCTCCTCAAGATCTTCTATCTTCTCGGAAGTCTCCTTTTCCGAAACCTCTAATTTGGAGACCTCCGCCTTTTTTGCCGATTTTCTTTTGCTCAAGCCGCCACCCCCTAGCTCCAGCGGCGGCGCTCTATGAACCGCATAGTCAAGAAGTTGAATATCACGATAAGTGAAATGAAGAACAGAATGTTCTCCAGACTGAAAATTCCCATGGTGAACTCGGTATACCGCTCGAACACCGACAAAGAGCTTATCACGTTGCGCACCGCGTCAACGGTAATAAAGCTGTTTACGATATCGAACAGGCACAGGGCGATGTTCGCGCCCATGCTGCCGATAGCGGCGATCATCTGATTTTCGGTGAGCGAGGATATAAAGATCCCCACAGAAATGAACACCGCGCCCATAAGCGTTATACCCACGAAGTTCCCCCAGAACGAAGCCCAGGCGAACTCATTACCCGCGCTCTCCGTTGCCGACGAGAGAAACAGCGCGTATATCACAAGCACACATTCCGCGATGAAATACACCGCGAACGCCGCCAGGAATTTCCCCGCGACCAGCCCGAACAGGCTCACGGGAGAAGTCAGCGTAAGCTGATCGGTCTTCTGCCGCCTGTCGTCCGCGATAGTGCGCATAGTGAGAACGGGCACGATGATGAGTATCACATAGAACATCATCACGAACAGCCCGCTCATATCCGCCGAGGCGGACATCAGGCAGTTGAGCCATAAAAACAGCCCCGAAAACGCGCAGAACACCGCCAGAAACACATAACCCAACGGAGAAGTGAAGTAGGACGAAAATTCCCGCTTTAAGACCGCCGTCATTTTCTCGTCCCTCCGTTTCTCCCAATGTCCGCGCTTCCATCGCCGTAAAAATCGCCCGTGGTGAGCTTTAAGAATATCTCCTCCAAGCTCAGCTCGGCGCTCTTCATAAGTAAGATCGGATAACTCCGCGCCGCCATTCGCTTGAACACCTCGCGCCGCACGTCCGCGCCGATCTCGGGATCGAGCTCGTATTCCGTGACGGATCTTTCCACTTCCCTGCCCGCGTGTACCGCGGCAACTCCGGGGATCTTCTCCAGAAGCGCCTTGACCTCGGGCATCGGACCTTCGATCTGCACGATCAGCCTGTGGTCTCCCGACATATCCTTTGAGAGATTTTCGGCGGTGTCGTTGGCGATGATCCTGCCTTTATCTATGACCACTACCCTGTCGCACACCGCCTGAACTTCGGGCAGGATATGCGACGATAAAATGACCGAATGGTTACGCCCAAGCTTTTTGATAAGCGTTCGTATCTCAATTATCTGCTTGGGGTCAAGTCCGACCGTCGGTTCGTCAAGTATAAGCGTTTTGGGGTTTCCTACCAGCGCCTGAGCCAATCCCACGCGCTGACGATAACCCTTTGAAAGATTGCGGATAACGCGGTCTTTCACGTCCTCAATATGCGTAAGAGAGCAGATCTCGTCCAAATGGGAGCGCTTGGGGTACTTGCAGCGTTTCAGCCCGTAGACAAAGCTCAGATATTCGCTCACCGTCATATCGGTATACAGCGGCGGCTGCTCGGGAAGATACCCGAGGCTCTTCTTCGCCGTGTTCGGGTCTTCTAGGATATCCACCCCGTCTATCAGGGCTTCCCCGTCCGAGGACGAGAGATAGCCCGTCAGAATATTCATAGTAGTGGATTTCCCGGCTCCGTTAGGTCCCAAGAAGCCGAGAATTTCCCCGTCGTTCGCGGTGAAGCTTATATTATCCACCGCAAGCTTATTTCCGTAGCTCTTGCTGAGATTTTTTACTTCTATCATAACATATTCCCCGTGCATATTCACTGTCGGTCAACAGTTTTATTATAGCTCTTTTGCGTGAAATCTGTGTGTGCCCGCCGTGAATATTAAGGGATCACTTCGACAGCAGCTCTATGCCCTTGCGAATTCTCGACAGAGAGTCCTCTTTTCCGAGAATGACCGCCAGCTCTATGCCGCCGCCCGGAGTGAACTGCTTGCCCGACAGCGCCACGCGCAGCGGGAACAGTATAACGCCGTTCTTCACGCCCAACTCCTCGATAAGCTTGAATAAAGCGTCGTGAATGACCTCAGCCTTCCAATCGGTGATGCCCTCAAGTATGGGGAGAATTTTATTCAGCGCGTCAAGCGAAGTCTCGACCGTGGTCTTCATCTTCTTGTTGACGTAAAGATCGGTGGAATACTCGGGGAGCTTATCGATAAAGTCCGCCTGCTCGGGGATATCCGTGAAGAGCTCCGCGCGGGGCTGGAGAACACTGCACAGAAGATCGAGGTCAACGTCCTCGCGCTTGCAGGTCTCGCGGATATACGGTTTCGCGAGCTCCGCGAACTTCTCGGGAGCTAATGCGCGTACATAGTGCGCGTTTATCGCCTTGAGCTTTGCCGGGTCGAAGATCGCGGGAGATTTTGAGATGCCGCTTATGTCAAACGCCTCTATCATCTCGGGGAGCGAGAAAATTTCATTTTC
>CAYPWI010000046.1:0-9554 GCA_964414395.1 uncultured Ruminococcus sp. | reverse complement strand
ATAACCAACAACAAAAAGCTTACGGTAGCGTATAACCTCGCCGCCGACTATTCCCACCGCTGGGACGAGAAAAACAATACCGTCACGGGTTCCGCCGCCAGGATCTTCAAGGAGCTCGAGAACGAGACGGGCTTTACCGTGGAGCTCGTGCCGTATGACGATATCGTCCAATGTCTGCGCCAGCTGACTGACGGCAAGGTCAATATGGTCTTCGGCGGAGTGTCGCCCGACGGGATAACCGACTACTCGGGCTGCTTTATCTCCTCCGCGGTCACACAATCCCCGCTGGTCATACTGAAAAACAAGGACAAGGAAGACGACAGTATCTCATCCATCACCATGGCGGGCTCGAACACAAGCATAAAAAACGCCTTGTCGAAATTCTATCCCGACGCGAAGGTAACTCCGTTCACCTCCGCGGAGATAGCCGCGGATAGGCTGAAAATGGATAACTACGACGCGTTCTGCACGGGCGCGAATACCGCGGTCTATCTTATGAACCGCGAAAATAACAGCTTAACGCTTATGCGCACGCTTCCCGTGAGCGTGTCGGAATGTTTCGCCGTAAACAAGGCGCAGCCCGATCTGTACAGCATCATCGAGAAGACGCTCTCGAGAATAAACCGCAGCGTTTCGGGCGCGGAAACTCAGGATCTGATAAGTTCTCTGGAAAACACCAAGCCGCGCGAGTCGCCCTATCTGATGATGATCATCACGGCGTTCTCGGCAGCCGTCGTGCTGGTAGTGGGCGGATTTATCATCTCGAGCCTGGAAAATCACCGCCGTCTCGAGATCGATCCCCTTACGGGCGGAAAAAACAAGCGCCGCTTCATCAAGGACTCCGAAAAGGCGGCAAAGAAGCTCGACCCCGAGCATCTGGCGCTTGCCGTCATAGATATCGACAAGTTCAAATTCGTGAACGACCGCTTGGGCTATGAAGAGGGCAACCGCATACTCACACGGCTGCACAACACCATAAGCGACGCTCTGGAAAAGGGCGAGGTATTCTCCCGCATATCCGACGACAACTTCGCGATGATGGTGCACAACGCTTCCGACCTGGAGCTGGAGGCGCGCCTCGGCGCGATCTACGCGGAATTCAACCGCCGCAACTCTCAGCACACGTCCCTGCCGCTGACGTTCAGCGCGGGCATATGCCGTTTGGGGCAGTGCAGGCAGAAGCTCGGGGCGGTGGATATCAACGCCGCCATAGACCGCTGCAACATCGCGAGAAAGACGATAAAAGAGCGCCGCGGGAACTCCATAGCCTTCTTTGACGGCAAGATCCGCGAGCGGGAGCTGCGCGAAAAGGACTACGAGAACGAGATGCCCGAGGCGCTGAAAAACGGCGAGTTCGCGTGCTTCTTACAGCCGAAATACGGCACCAAGTCCAGACATATCGAGGGCGCGGAGGCGCTTATACGCTGGAAGAGCAAGGAGTTCGGCTTCGTATACCCGAGCGACTTCATCCCGCTTTGCGAAAAGAACGGCTTTGTGGTTGAGCTGGACTTCTTCATTCTTGAAGAGGTCTGCCGGCTTATGAGAAAATGGCTGGACAGCGGGCTTGAACCCGTGGTCATCTCGGTAAACCAATCGAGGCTGCATCTCGACGAGCCGGATTATATCGGCAAGCTGCGCGATATCGTCGATAAATTCAAGATACCCTACGGATATATCGAGCTGGAGCTTACGGAGAGCGTTTTCACCGATAACGCCGAGCTTATGATAAAGACTATGCAGAAGCTGCATGACGTGGGATTTAAGATCTCCATAGACGACTTCGGATCGGGCTATTCCTCGCTGAATATGCTCAAGGATATGCCCGCGGACGTTGTAAAGATCGACCGCGAGTTCTTCAACACCACCGCAAACACCAAGAAGGGCAGGGCGGTCATCTCCTCCGTAGTCGATCTTGCCAACAAACTGGATATGAAGGTCATTTCGGAGGGCGTTGAAACGGAAGAACAGGTGGAGTTCCTTGCGGATATCGGCTGCCATATGGTACAGGGATTTTTCTTCGCCAAGCCCATGACCGTCAGGGATTTTGAAAAGCTCTGGGAAAGCGACCGCTCCCCAAAAAACGATCAAGAGGTGACAACGGATGAGAATTGATCACACGGAAGCGCTTGAACTGGCGCTTGAAGAGATCGAAAAACTCAAAACACGTATCCGCTCGGAGCGTATGCTTACCGCGCTCTCTTCGGAATACACCAGCTTCGGACTGTGGGAATACGATATCGCGTCCGACACCTACAGCCGCATAAAGAAGTTCAACGGGATCTACTATGACGAGCCCGAGACAGTCCCGAACTTCCGCGAGACCATTATGGGACACGGGCAGGTAGTAGCGGAGGATCTTCCCGAGTTCAACCGCTTCTGCGATTCGCTGAAGCGCGGGGACAGCGAGGTATTTTGCGTCGTCCGCGTGATAGGAGAGGCTCCGGGGATAGTGACGCTGCGCTTTGAGGGAAAGGTCGTGCTTGACGACGACGGAAAACCCTATAAATACGTCGGGAGAACTATCGATATAACCTCGGAGAAGGACGGCACCGACGGAAACTACGGCAAGCGCGACCCCTTGACGGGGCTTTTCGCGCCCGAACTGTTCCGAGAGAGCATCGCGCAAAAGCGGTCGGGCATCAACCGCTACAACAACGGCGCTTTCCTGTCGGTAGGCGTGGATAAGTTCCGCGATATCGAGGCTGTGCAGGGCAGGGAATACTCCGACTATGTTCAGAAGAGCATCGCGCGTATTATCGAAAACATCATACGGGCGGAACGCGACAGCGCCGTCACAAGAATTCGCAGCGGCGAATTTCTCGTGTATCTCAGCTACATCGACGTAAACGCGCCCGACAAGACGGCGCGGCGTATCCTCGACGAAATAAACAGCTTCGAGTTCAGCGGAGAGCGTGCATCGGTCAGCGTCGGCATCGCCCGCATGAGAAGCGGCAGACGGCTCGATGACGTATACAACAAGGCGGTGCTCGCACTCGGCGAGGCGCAGAAGAGCGGCGGAAACTGCTTTATGCACTACAGCATCACCATGTCGAGCGGTCAGACGACCTCCCCCGCGTATGAGAGAAAGCTGTCGGGCGGAGCACAAAGGGTGTATGAGCTTATCCTCAGCGCGTTCATCAGCGAACGCGAACGCCCCGCCATTATGAGAAAGGCGTTTGCCGCCATGGGCGAGTTCGTCGGCGCGTCAAACATATATGTATATTCGTATGACGACACCGAGAAGCGCTGCGAATCGGTCTACGACGCGACGGGGCTTCCTCCCGAGGAGCGTCCGGGGCTTGCTCAGCATTGCTCCGATAACGATATATCCGCGATATTCGGCGACGGCGACAGCATACGCCTTCACAACGCCGACGACAAGATAACGGGGCTGTCTCTCGAAAACGGCGCGGTCTGCGCGGAATGTCGGGCAGTGCGCTATAAGGGCAGGGTAGTTAAATTCTTCGCCGTTATCTTCAACAGCAGATTTGAGCTCACCGAACAGGATCTGCGCGTCATAACCGAGCTTCACGAGGCGCTCTGCTCCATGGCTCAGAAATATGAGAGCGGCAGGAGCGGCAAGACGGTCAGACTTCTGAACCGAATGATGATCACCGACCACCGCATGGAAGGCTTCTCCATAATACCCGGGACATTTGCCGTGGAGACCGCCGAGGACAATGTCGCGGAGCATTACGATCTTCGCGGCGGCGATATCTGCTACAAGAAGATATACGGCAGAGACGAACCGTGCGAAAACTGCCCCGCGCTAAAGCTGGATAACAGCGGTGATATGTTCGCGTCGTCGCCCTTTTATAATAAGAAGGAGAACCGCTGGCTGGACGTGACCGCCTCCGTTATAGAAAACGACAGAGCCGAACGCCGCTATGTGATGAGCTACACAGACATCACCGACTGCCTTGGTAAAATACAGAATACAGACCCCTTGACGGGAGTTATGACCTTCGACGCGTTCACCGCGGAGGTATTGCACCGCACAGCGGGCAAGCCGTGCGACGACGTGTATATCGCCGTCATCAGCCTCGCGGAATTCCGCAGGATAAACGAAAGACACGGATTTGAAGTCGGGAATTCCATACTGATAGCTATGGCGGAGATATTCAAGAGCTGCCTTAAGAGCAATGAGCTTGTCTGCCGCAGCAACGCCTCGCGCTTTGTCGTTATGTTCAAGGAGCGCGACTCCAACGAGATGTTTATGCGCATCTCCTCTATTCTCGGCAGTATCCAGAAGCAGGTGCTCGAGCGCTTTAAGATACAGATCTATATCGTTGCCGGCGTATGCTGTCCCGCCAATGAAGACGTAGGCGTTATGGGCGCGCTCGACAAGGCGGTAACGGCAAAGAACACCGTCAGCGACAGACCGTTCTACAGCAGGAACCACATAGTCTTCTACGACGGCACGCTCAGCGAACAGCTCAAGGAGCGCCGCCACATCGAAGCCAATATGATGAGCGCTTTGGAGAACGGCGAGTTTAAGGTATACTATCAGCCCAAGGTCAACATCACCACGAGCAGGGTCGTCGGCGCGGAGGCGCTGGTGCGCTGGATACGCCCCGACGGCGAGATAATACCCCCGGGGAGATTTATCCCCATCTTCGAGCAGAACGGCTTCATCACGGATATGGACTTCTCCATCTACAGAAGCGCGGTCGCGGATATCTCGCGGTGGCTGAGAATGGGCTTGGACGTTCCGCTGATATCGCTGAACGTGTCGCGCTATCATCTCTGCGACGAGAACTTCATAGAAAAGCTCTGCGCGCTGGTGGACAACCTCGGCGTTCCGCATAAGTACATCGAGCTGGAGATCACCGAGAGCCTGCTCACCGAACAGCTCGAGAAGCTGGTGGATACCGTAACAACGCTCAAGGAAAGAGGATTTAAGATCTCCGTGGACGACTTCGGCTCGGGTTATTCCTCGCTGAACCTCATAACCCAGCTGCCGTTTGATACGCTGAAAATAGACGGCGCGTTCTTCCTCAAAAACGATCTTACGGAACGCAACAAAAAGGTAATAACCTCCGTGGTGACGCTCGCCAAGAGCCTTAACCTCGAGACCGTATCGGAAGGCGTTGAGACCCACACACAAGTGGAGTTTTTAAGAAAGCTCGGCTGCGACCTGATACAAGGGTTCTTCTATTATAAGCCCATGCCGTGCAGAGATTTCGAGCAGCTGCTGCTTAAGGGCGGATGATACTTCGGTGCAGTTGTACCTTATTTAACGAACAAACTTCTTTTTAACGTTTTTAACTGTTTTTTCAACAGCGAAAAGCCGCTGACTGAACAAAATATGCGTTATTTAAGTAAAAAATGTTGAAAACCTCCGAACATTTCGGAGGTTTTCAACGTTTTTAACAGGTATTCAACGATTTTTAACGTTGATTTGGTTGAAAATGCTTTGACCGCGGTCAAGCCGCTGTATATAGGCATTTACAAAATCGGTCATCTTTTTCTTTTTTGATGATCCGCCGCTATGTCAGCGCTCCAGCTTTTGCTTATCTTGGAGTTGCAGCGCATCATGCTGACCGCCGAGCATACGCTGTCGTAGATCACGTCGGTACCCTCGGAGTCGGCGATGTAATCTGCCGCACATTCCTTCGATATGCCGAAGCTTTTCGCGGTCTCCACCGCGTCGATGTTCGCGCCGATAAAGAGGAACTCCCAGCCGTACTTGCTCTTTTGGCGCTCGATCATCTTCCTTACGCGGTCGGAGGAGTAGATATGACTCGCGTTCTCCATGCCGTCCGTAATTATGACAAACAGCGTATTTTGCGGCACGTCTTCTTTCCTTGCGTACTTGTGGACATTGCCGATGTGATGGATAGCGCCGCCTATAGCGTCGATAAGCGCCGTGTTGCCGGAGGCGCTGTAATCCCCGCGGGTCATCTCGGGGATCTTCTCAAGCGGCACGCGGTCGTATAAGACCTTGCTCTCGCTGTTGAAGAGCACCGTGGAGACCACGCACTCGCCCTCTTCGCCGCGCTGCTTCTCGATAAGCGAGTTGAACCCGCCGATCGTGTCCTCCGTCAGGTGGTACATAGAGCCGCTGCGGTCAAGAATAAATACCAGTTCTGTCATTTTTTCTTTCATAGTAATTCTCCTTCCGAAAGTCTGTCGGTTTTCCTTTGGTGATTTTATTCTAACATATCCGAAAGAAAAAATGGTCGCCCGGGAAGCGACAAATTCTGTTTCCCGATCAAAAGCGGACAAAAAAAGAGGGCTGTTTTTACAGCCCCGTATTTATCAGCCCAGCAGTGTCTGGTCGAATGAGAAGAGCGCTTCGTTTATCTCTAAAATATCGTACTTTCCGTTGACGATAAAATACTCGATGATCACGTCGAACTTGCTGCTGTGGGAGAGCGCGTAGCCCGCCGTTTCCAGCAGCTTCCGCGTCTCGGCGATGCCAAGCTCCAAGGCTATGGCGAACGCGACGGCGGTCTGCTTCTTCGGACGGTAGTCCTTGTTGCCGCGGATCTTCGAGAAGAGCTTCCTGTCGACATTAGCCTTTTTGTAGACCTCGGGATCGGTGAGATGCTTTTCGTCGATCTTGCGCAGGAGCATTTCCGAGAAGCTCTCGTCGAGCGAGTTCAGCGCGTCCTCAAGGCTGTTTTTTGCGTCGACCGAAACGGACGGAGCCGAGCAGACCGCTTCAAATGCCTCGTCCGCATCGAATTTTCGGAGGCTCTGCTTTTTACTTAAGCTTTTGCTGTTCAGAAATCTGCTTCTTCTCTCGGGCTCGGAGCTCAGCCGCTCGGCGGCGTAGTTGTCGTCTATGTAGCTCTTGATGTCGGGGAAGCGCTTCTCGCCCATCAGGAAAGAGCTCTTGTCGAACACCACAAGATAGATCATCATATCGTGCTCGGCGAGGAATTCCGACGACGCTTCCTCCGCGACGCGCAGGGCTTCCTCTTTGGGATATCCGTAGATCCCCGAACTGATCAGCGGAAATGCTATGCTCTCGCAGCTGTACTCCAAAGCGAGCTTCAAGGAATTCTCGTAACAGGAATGAAGCAGCTCCCGCTCGCCCTTCCTGCCGCCGTGCCATACGGGACCTACCGTGTGAATGATATACTTGCATGGAAGCTTATAGCCTCCCGTGATCTTCGCCTGCCCCGTCTCGCAGCCCCCGAGCTTACGACATTCTTTGAGGAGCTCTCTGCCCGCCGCGCGGTGGATAGCGCCGTCAACGCCGCCGCCTCCCAGCAAGGAAGAATTCGCGGCGTTTACGATAGCGTCGCAGTTTATTTTCGTGATATCCTGTCTTATGATCTCGATCGGCATTTTATCCTCTCCTTTTCGGCGTCAGACTATTACATACGGGCGAAGCTTCTCAACTGTAACCTCGCCTATGCCGTAAACATTGTCGAGCTCGTCCACTGTTTTAAAAGCGCCGTGCTCCTCGCGGTATTCGATAATAGCCGCCGAGAGGACTTCTCCCACACCGTTTAGCTTTTGCAGCTCTCTTACGGTCGCGGTGTTTATGTTTATCAGGAGCGGCTCGGGGTCGGGAGTGGTCAGATATATCTCAGAGGCTCTTTTATGGACTGCCGCCTCTTTTCCGAACGGAGCGAAAGCCATTACGAGCGCCGCTGCCGTGAAGATACAAAAAATGACGTTTTTCAGATAATATTTCAACTTTACGGACATTATCCCGCCGCCTTTCTGTCAAGTATATTAAAATTTTACCACAACGGAGATAAAAAGTCAAGTGCGCCGCTTTTTATATTTCCATATAATAATGAAGAGCAGCGTTTTTTCGCTGCTCTTCGCCTTATATTCCGTGGATCGGTCTTTCGACCGAAGGAAAAAGCCCTTATTTACTCAAAACGAAGTTGATACACGACAGCCATTTATCCGTTTTGTCGTCGGGAATTTGAAAATCGCCCTTTACAAATTTCAGATACAGCGTCCACTCCCGCTTTCCGGGATCGTACACGAGCCGCACGCCCTTGTTGTAGTCCGTGAAGACGTCTTTGCCGCCGTCCTTCTCGTAGGTGAAATCGGACAAATTGTATTTGCCGCTATATTTTGCCCAACCTAACGTGTAATCAATAAATCTGAATTCTTCTTCATTCGAGCGGAAGTCACTGATATACATTTCAAAATAGCCCTGCTTGACAGTCAAAGTGGTGGAAAACATATCGGGTTTATCGTCGGGATGTCTGGCATCAATATACGTACCCTTATATTCCGACATTTTATCGGCGGCGCTGCCAAGCTTTTCATTGACCTGAACGGGCGCTGTATAGCAAGCGTCTTTGGAAAGATATATGGCGGGTCTTATCCCGTATCTGTCCGTCACGTTCTCGGGAGATACTTTGCCGTTGACATCGACAAAACACGGGCTGATCCTCCTGTTAAATTCCTTCGTATCTCTGACATGATAAAGAGCGACGCCGCCCACATCGAAGAAATCGGTATTATCGGCACGGAAAAGACTGTACGATTGATACCTTTTATTCTCTTCGGTAATTGTGACACTATCCCCCATTACTCCACCGACCTGTGTATAAGACTCAATAGGCTCCGTAGGTACGCCCTTGCTTTTAGCGTATTGAGTAGGCGGAGCAAGTGTCCCCCAGGTGCCCATAGAAGTGGGAAGGTTGTAAAACAACTCGTCGGAGCTTGGAATGAACGAATGATCCTTCGCGTATTGATTCCCCTTATCAACGGTGATGATGCCGTTTCTGAATGACACGGGGATAATGTACCCAAGCTCTTCCTCATTGAACGCCTCCGCGTCGAAGGTGTCGTTCATAAAGCTTCTCATGGAAGAGTTGTCGTACTTCGGCTCGCTGCCGTGAGCGAGACCGCCGCCCGCCGAGCCGCTGCCGTCGTCCCACGCTACACAGTCGAGCACATTCTGGGCATACAGAAGATACCTGTCATTATCTACCGAAACGACGCGCCACTTGATAGGCTCTTTGCCGTTGGCGGTGTTCCCGTCCTGCTCGTATCTGCCGAATTCTACTGTCTGATTGACAGAAAGCGGTCGGTCGAAATAGGCGTTGCTCTTTGCTTCGCCTGCGTTTATCGTATCGATCACGGAACCGCCCTTAGAAGAATTCGCCATCGTGATAACTACGATCATAATGGTTATAAGCACCACGCCCAGAACAGCGCCCGCGAAGATCAACAGTATCTTGTTGGAATTGAGCGCCGCGGCTCTCTCGGGCGTTATCAGCTTCGATCTTCCCGAGGAAGAGCTTTTCGCGGCTTCAACGTTCTTGATATTATAGCCGCAGTAGGAGCAGTATTCCGCTCCGTCGTCCAGTTCTTTTCCGCATTTTGTACAAAACATTTTCTTGTCCTCCTATGTATTTGCCGTTTAATTCGCCGTCACCCATACAACGGGTCTTATCCCGCAATACTCTGTTTTGGAAAAAGCGGCTCCCGCGCCGCCGTCGGCTTTTATCACAAACGCCCCGCTGCTGTCACGCCAGCAGCCGGGAGATCTTGTAAAGCACGCCATCAACGCTTCCTTTTTTTGATAATCCATATCGATTGCCGTCGGGCGGTGGTTAGGTATATAATGA
>CAYPWI010000045.1:4164-9598 GCA_964414395.1 uncultured Ruminococcus sp. | reverse complement strand
GTTCATTTCCATAAAATAGAAATTCTTGTCCTTATCGACGAGGAACTCTATCGTTCCCGCGTTGCGGTAACCGCACGCTTTGGCGGCTTTGACCGCCGCCTCGCCCATTCTCGCGCGGAGATCTTCCGTCATAATGGGGCTGGGACTTTCCTCGAGGACTTTCTGATTGCGTCTCTGGAGAGAACAGTCGCGTTCCCCGAGATGTACGACGTTGCCGTAGTTGTCGGCTAGGAGCTGTATCTCGATATGCCGCGGGTCAACAAGGAATTTCTCGATATAAACGTCACCGTTGCCGAAGTTTGCGAGGGCTTCCTGCTGCGCGGAGAGGAACGCCGCTTCGAGGTCTTCTTCCCTATCCACGCGGCGGATACCTCTTCCGCCTCCGCCCGCTGTGGCTTTCACCATAACGGGGTATCCGATCTCCTTACAGATCCTCTTGGCTTCCGTTATATCGGGGACTATGCCGTCCGAGCCGGGAATGACGGGCACGCCCGCCTCGATCATGGTTTTTCTGGCGTGAGCCTTATCGCCCATTTCGTCCATACATTGGGCTGTGGGACCTATAAAGGTGATGCCGCAGGTATCGCAGAGGCGAACGAAATCGGCGTTCTCGGAAAGGAAGCCGAAGCCGGGGTGAATTGCGTTGGCGTGGGTGATCTCGCAGGCGGCGATGATCGCCTTGGTATTGAGATAACTCTCCTTAGAGGGTGCGGCTCCGACGCAAATAGCCTCATCGGCGATCTGAGCGTGGAGGGCGGTCTTGTCTGCCGTGGAATAGACGGCGACGGTTTTAATGCCAAGCTCGCGGCAGGCGCGCATTACGCGCAGAGCGATCTCACCGCGGTTGGCGATCAGTATCTTATTAAACATATGAAACTCCAAAATAAAGCGCGAAAACTCAGCGTTATTCCGCTTTGGGTTCAGCCACGGCGAACGATATCTCCGCCGTAACGACTTTCTTGCCGTTGACAGTCGCGACCGCTTTTCCAAATCCGATAGGACCTTTCTTCTCGGTCATAACGACATTGAGTTCAAGCGTATCACCGGGAAGCACTTGCCCGCGGAAGCGCGCCTTGTCTATGCCCGCGAAGAACGCTATCTTTCCCTTGTTTTCGGGGAGCGACAACGCGCACACAGCGCCCGCCTGGGCGAGCATCTCTATCATCAGCACTCCGGGGGTCACGGGCTGCCCGGGGAAGTGCCCCTTGAACCAGTATTCGTCCGGCTTGAGGTACTTCTTCGCCGTCACCGATACGCCCGGCTCGAGCGCCGTTACCTCGTCTATGAGAAGAAACGGGTCGCGGTGGGGGATTATCTCTTTTATCTGCTCTTGATTTAATACCATAATTAAAATCTCCTGATTTGAATAGCAATTCGCCGAATTTAAAGCAATTCGCAAACCGCAAAATTCGCTCCGCTTCGCTGCGCGAGATTTGTCAGCCGGCTGACGGTTCGTTCCGCCGCTTTCGCGAATTGCATCGATCTAAGGTATGTTGATCTTTACTCTATGCGCATGAGCTTCTGCCCATACTCAACGGGTTCCTCGTTCTTTACGTATATCTCGGCTACTCTGCCGCTGAACTCGCACGTTATCTCATTCATCAGCTTCATGCTCTCGATTATGCAAACCACGTCTCCCGCGTTCACCATATCCCCAACCTTAACAAAAGCGGGCTTATCGGGCGACGGCGCGGAATAGAACGTTCCGATTATCGGCGAGGTGACCATATTCCCCGAGACCGCCTCGGACGGCTCGGAAGCAGTACTTGCCGCCGCAGGGACAGCAGCCGGCGCGCCCATTCCCATAGGCGGCATCGGCGGCATAGGCATAGGCGGCGGACAGCGCTTGCCTTCTATCTCAATGGTAAACGCGTCCTCACAGCGTACCTTTATCCGCCCAAGATCGTTTTCCTTCACGATCCTTGCCAGCTCCTCAACACATTCTATCGTGTCCTCAATAGGTCTCGAGATCTTTTCCTTAAAGCTCATAGCTCTCCTCCTTATTTGAAAAGAAATTTCAAAACCGCGCTTAAACCGCGAGCAGCATTTTGAAATTTCACCGAACTCGGACAATAACGCTGTTTCGTTATTCATCAACGGGCTTGAAACACAAGCAACCGTTATGTCCGCCAAATCCCAGCGAATTGCTGAGCGCCGCCGTTATCTTCAAATCGCGGCTTCCCTCGGTAACATAGTCAAGATCGCACTCCGGGTCGGGCACCTTGTACCCTAAAGTCCTGTGGATCTTGCCGTTCTTTATTGACAGCGCCGTCACTATCGCTTCCACGCCGCCCGCGGCACCCAAAAGATGCCCCGTCATCGACTTCGTGGAATTCACCGCGATGTTCTTCGCGTGCTCCCCGAACGCCGACTTTATCGCCATGGTCTCGGTAGCGTCGTTCATGTGCGTGGAGGTGCCGTGCGCGTTGATGTAGTTCACGCTCTCAAACGGGATACCCGCTTCTTCCACCGCGAACTCCATAGCCTTCGCGCCGCCTTTGCCCTCGGGGTCGGGGCTGGTCTCGTGATACGCGTCGCAGGTCGAGCCGTACCCCGCTATCTCCGCGTAGATCTTCGCGCCGCGCTTCTTCGCGTGCTCGTATTCCTCGAGGACGAGAAGCCCACAGCCGTCGCCCAGCACGAACCCGCTTCTCTCCGCGTCAAACGGGATAGAAGCCCTGTCAATGTCCTGACTGCGCGTAATAGCCTTCATATTGTTGAACGCCGCGTAGCAGAACCCTATATCGGAATGTTCCGTGCCGCCCGCTATCGCAGCGTCGAGATATCCGTGCTTTATCGACCTGAACGCCTCTCCTATCGATTGAGTTCCGCTGGCGCACGCTGTGGTAACGCAAAAATTGCTGCCCTTGAACCCAAATCTTATCGCGACCTCGCCTGCCGCCATATTCCCTATCATTTTTGTGATAGTGAACACCGATACGCGGCGGGAACCCTTGTCTCTGTAATTGTAGATCTCTTCCTCGGTCGTGCAGATGCCGCCTATGCCGCTGCCGATAACGCACCCGATGCGGAACGGATCGATATCGGAAAGAACTTCCTTTCCGCCCGCGTCTTTCAGCGCCTGCTCAGCGCAGTACACTGCGTACTGAACGATAACGTCATTGCGGCGCAGTTCCTTCTTGTCGAACAGCTCGCCCGGGTCAAAATTCTTCACCCTGGAAATGACCCCGCTGTTGTCCTCTTCCTCGGGGAACCACTTTCCCAGCTCGAACCCGTGCTTCCCCGCCATGAGACTGTCCCACAGCTCAGCCGGGGAATTACCGCAGGGAGTGACGCAGCCCAAGCCCGTTATAACAACTCTTCTCTCACTGTTACTCATATATTTTGATCTCCTTAAATCACATCGACAACCCGCCGCTGATCTCGATTATCTGACCCGTTATATAAGACGCGTCGTCCGAACACAGGAACGCCACCACATTGGCGATCTCTTCCGGCTCGCCGTAGCGTCTCATGGCTATCTGCTGTAAGATCGCGGCTTTCTGCTCGTCGGTCAGCTTGTCCGTCATAGGGGTCTTGATAAAGCCGGGAGCTACCGCGTTTACGTTGATGCCGCGCGAACCCAGCTCCTTTGCCGCCGTCTTGGTCATCGCTATCACAGCTCCCTTGGAAGCGGAATAGTTCATCTGCCCGGGGTTGCCGTACAAGCCCGCCACGGAAGCGAGATTTACGATCTTGCCGCTCTTCTGACGCAGCATAACGGCACCCGCGAACTTTGTCATATTAAACACCGACTTCTGATTTATGCGGATAACGTCGTCGAAGTTCTCCTCGGACATTCTCAGAAGCAGCCCGTCGCGAGTGATGCCCGCGTTGTTGACAAGCGCGTCTATAGTCCCGAAGTCCTCTTTTATCTTCTTTACCATAGCCTCGCACTGCGCGTGATCGGATACATCCGCCGCGTAGACCTCGGCGCGAACGCCCAGCGCTCTGCACGCCTCGGCGGTCTCCTGCCCCGAAGCTTCGGAAAGCTCGTTTACCGCTATATCATAGCCGTCCTTTGCCAGTCTCTTTGCGATCGCCGCGCCTATACCGCGCCCCGCGCCCGTTATAATAGCTGTTTTTGACATATTTACCTCACTTATCTGAATAGAAATTTCAAAACCGCGGTTCACTCCGCGCTTTGCGCTCCGTTCACCGCTCGCCTAGCTCACGAAACGTTCCGTGCTCGCTTTGCTGCGCGCGGACCGTTCCGCGAGCTGCGTTTTGAAATTTCACTGCTTTTTTCCAATGTTGATCTTTACGTAAAAAAACAACGCAAAATTGCTTCTATTTTTTCGTCATTTTCCAATTGAACAATAGAGCCTAAAAAGCCATTGCGTAAATCGAATATTTTGGCTTATCTCCGCCGAATATTCACACTTAAAAAGCATTAAAAAACGTGCTTTTTTCGCGTTAAATTTCCACTATCGCCGCGCCGTAGGTAAGACCCGCTCCGAAGCCCACGAAACAGATCTTCATTCCGGGGTGTATTTTGCCCGCTTTGTTCAGTTCGTCGAGACCGACGGGTATGCAGGCGCTGGAAACATTTCCCATATGGCGGATATTCGTGAAGACCTTCTCGGACGGGATCCCCAAAAGCTCCGTAGCCTTTTCGATTATGCGAAGATTTGCCTGGTGCGGGATAACGAGGTCAAGCTCCGAAACATCGATGCCGCTCTGCGCGGATACGTTCCTCACCGCGTCCGCCATGGCGTTTACGGCGAACTTGTAGACCGCCTTGCCGTCCTGGACTAAGAAATTGTTCTTGCCGACAGTATCGAACCTGTTCCCGTAAAACTCCTTCAAGCCCTCTTCGTCAAACCACGGGCAGTTGCTCTCGTAGTGTACCTTGCAGTAGAGCGCCTCGAACTCGTCGCCCTCCGCTCCGAGGAACGAATAGAACCGCTTGTCGCTCTTCCGAACGATAACGGAACCCGCCGCGTCGCCGAACAGTATGCTCGATGCGCGGTCGGAATAATCCGTCTGCGAGGAGAGCTTCTCGCTGCTCACTATCATAATAGTCTTGTACTTGCCAGTCTCGAGGTATTTCTGCGCGATATCCAATGAGGATATAAAGCCCGTGCAGGCGCTGTTCACGTCGAAGCAGGCGGCGTTTTTCGCGCCGATACGCTTCTGGATAAGGCAGGACATCGCGGGATAGAAGAAGTCCGGCGTGCAGGTGGAAACGATTATCAGATCGATATCCTCCGCCGTAAGATTCGCGTTTTTTAGCGCGTCCAGCGCCGCCATGGTGCCCATATAGTAGTTGGGCTTGTCCGTCGAGATGTGCCGCTGCTTTATGCCCGTCCTCGGAAAGATCCACTCGTCGGAAGTGTCGAGTATCTCCGAAAATTTGTCGTTATCGGCAACAAATTCGGGGACGTAGCTGCCTGTTCCTAAAAACTCAAGTCCACTCATCAAAAAACTCCTT
>CAYPWI010000045.1:0-4154 GCA_964414395.1 uncultured Ruminococcus sp. | reverse complement strand
TTTTAAAATACTGTATAATATATAACGTAGGGGAAAATTCCCAAAACAAAAACAAAACGTCACTTTATATTTTACCTTATTTTAGACGTTTTGTCAACAGTTTTTTTCAAGTGTCGCAAAATTGTTTGAAAATTTTTTTGAATTTTGGAGGTTTTTTATGAAAACAGCGTTTTTATTCTCGGGTCAGGGCTCTCAATACCCCGGCATGGGCGCGGAGCTCGCGGCGAAATATTCTGCCGCAAAGCAAATTCTCGAATGCGGCTCGGATATCATGGGCTTCGACCTATTGAAGAAGCTCACCGACTCCACCCCCGAAGAGCTTGCTCAGACGCGGCTCAGTCAGCCCGCGATCTTCACGGTGTCGCTGCTGGCGCTCTGCGCCGTGCGCGAGAACGGCGTCGACAACACCGCCGTGGCGGGTCATTCCCTCGGGGAATACGCGGCGATGTACGCTTCGGGTATGCTCTCAATGGAGGACGCGTTCAAGGCGATAAAGCTCCGCAGCGAAGCCATGGCAAAGGCGGCGGAGAACACCAAGGGCGCTATGGCGGCTATTCTGAGATGTGAGAACTCCGTTATTGAGGAGGTCTGCGCGGGCGTTTCGGGATATGTTACCCCCGCCAACTACAATTCCCCCGAACAGACCGTTATCGCGGGCGACGCGGAGGCGGTTGACGCGGCTGTGGCGAAATTCACCGAGCTCGGCAAGAGAGCCGTGAAGCTTGCGGTCTCCGCTGCGTTCCACACCAAGCATATGCAGCCCGCGGCTGAGGAATTCAAGGCGGCTGTCGGCGGCTTTACGTTCAAAGAACCGAACTGTGACTTCTACGCCAATCTTTACGGCAAGAAGCTCGAGGATTTTTCCGATATGCCGGGGTATCTCTCGAAGCACATCTGCTCACCCGTTAAGTTCGTGGACGAGCTGAATTCCATGAACGAGGCGGGCATCGAGGCTTATGTGGAGCTGGGTCCCGGCAAAGTCCTCTCGGGGCTTGTCAAGAAGACGCTCAAGCCCGCCGTGAACGTCAACGTGGAAAACAATGAAACGCTTGAAAAGGCGCTTTCGGCGCTAAAAGCATAAAATAAGATCACGAAATTTCAAAACGCCGCTCTCAACAGATTTTTGCATAGCACAAACCAATGCAAAGCAAGACAGAGGCAGAGAGCTAGGGAAATTTCAAAACGCCGCTCGCGGAACATTCCGCTCGCAGCAAAGCGAGCACGGAATGTTTCGTGAGCGAGGCGAGCGGTGAACGGAGCGCAAAGCGCGGAGTGAACCGCGGTTTTGAAATTTCTTTTAAATTAAGAAAGGATAAAAAATGAGAAAATTCTGTTTGATAGGGCACCCTTTGGGACACTCGCTCTCGCCGCAAATTCACGAGAGGTTATTCGCGCTTTCGGGCGAGAAAGTAGAGTACACGCTTGAGGACATCGCTCCCGAGGAGCTCAAGGGAAAATTCGGGTTTCTGGAGGGAATGGACGGCTTCAACATCACCATTCCCCACAAGATTGGGATAATCGACTACTGCGATGAGCTGACCGACGGCGCTAAGCGTTACGGCGCGGTGAACTGCGTAAAAAACGGCGATGTAAAGCTCGGCTGCAACACCGACTGCATAGGCTTCACCAAGTCTATAGATATGCTGGGCGCTTCCTTGAAGTCCAAGGTGCTCCAGATAGGCTGCGGCGGCGTGGGAAGAATGATCGCCATTGAGACCGCGCTTGAGGGCGGAGAACTGACGATAGCCGTTCTGAAAAGCGATATCCCGCTCGCGGAACAGGTCATCAAGGAGATAAAGTCGCTTTCCCATTCCGCGAACGTAAAATACGCGGTGATCGGCGAAGGCGGGCTCTCCCGCAAGGATCTGAACGACGACCGGTTTGAGCTGCTTATCAACGCCTGCCCCGTGGGAATGTTCCCCAAGATCGACAGGATGCCCTGTCTTCCCGAGGTCCTAGACGGCGTGAAGTTTGTGTTCGACGTTATCTACAATCCCAGCGACACACTGCTCACCAAAACCGCGCGCGAAAAGGGCGCGAAAACGATGACGGGCATGGCTATGCTGGTGCTGCAAGCCGTAGCGGCGCACGAGATCTGGGACGGGGCTTCCTATAATAAAGAGGATATAGACAAGCTCATCTCCGACATGGAGGCGCTTGTATGAGCATAACGGTCTGTCTGTGCGGATTTATGGGCTGCGGCAAGAGCCATATCGGGCGCGAGGTGGCGGCGGATATGGGGCGAAAATTCATAGATCTGGACAAGTATATTGTTTCCATGGAAGGAATATCCATTCCCGAAATATTCGACAAATTCGGCGAACCGCATTTTCGGGAGCTGGAGGCGAAGTATATCCGCGATCTGGCGGGCGGGAACATCATAGCCACGGGCGGCGGAGCGCTCATCAATGACGAGACGGCGAAGTTCGCGCGGGAATGTGGGATCTCCGTTTATATAAACACGAGTTTCAAGCTCTGTTACAGGCGCATAAAGGGCGACAAAAACCGCCCGCTTGTCGTGAACAACACCCTCGAACAGCTGAAAGAGCTCTACGAGAAGCGCGCCGTGATCTATAAGCGCAATTCCACCTATATGGTGAACGGCAACACCAAGGACTATATAATAGCGGAAGAGATCGAAAAGCTGGTAAGGTACGCGGAAAGCATAAAATAAACCATCGGCGGATCCGCTCCGAGCGAACAAAACGGTCAACGCGATAATCATTTTTTGATAAGGAAAATTATGGTAATTAAAAACATCATGATCAAAACCATGTCCGACAAGGACTGCAACAGCGGCTTTGTCCGCTTTACAAACGTGATAACGGAAGTCGGCGACATGAAGGACTATGTGCCTGTTGACGGCGAGGAAGTGCTCGACTGCCCATGGTTCACGCTCTACCCCGGCTTTGTGGACGCTCACTGCCATCTGGGAATGTGGAGCGACGCGCTCTGCTTCGAGGGCGACGACGGCAACGAGGACACCGACCCCGCCACCCCGCATCTGCGCGCCATCGACAGCATAAACGCCATGGATAAGTGCTTCTCCGACGCGGTGAGTGCGGGCGTTTCCTGCGTCTGCACGGGCGTGGGGAGCGCGAACCCCGTCGGCGGGTCGTTCGCGCTTATCAAGACATTCGGCTCTAAGCGCGTGGATAAGCTGGTGGTAAAGAACCCGATCGCCATAAAATTCGCGCTGGGAGAAAATCCCAAGAACACCTACAACGACCGCGACGAGACCCCCGTCACACGTATGGCGACCGCCGCGATCATCCGCGAACAGCTGTCAAAGGCGCTTCGCTATAAGGAAGATTTCGAGGAATATAACCGCCTAAAGGGCACGGACGACGAGGTATCCAAGCCCGACTTCGACGCGAAATGCGAGGCGCTCATTCCCCTGTTTGATAAGGAACACCCGCTCAAGGCGCATTTTCACTGCCACCGCGCGGACGATATCTTCACAGCGATACGCATTTCCAAGGAATTCGGGCTGGATTATGTGCTGATACACTGTACCGACGGAGGCATCATCGCCGACGAGTTGGCGGAAGATCACTCCGCAGTCGTAGTGGGTCCCCTGTTCGGGGATCGGGGAAAGCCCGAACTTGCTCACCATGATATAAGAACGCCGAATATTCTCTATAAGAACGGCATAAAATTCGCGATCTGCACCGATCACCCCGAAACGCCTATTCAGTACCTTCCGCTAACCGCGGCGCTTGCCGTGCGCGGCGGGCTGGACAGAGATGACGCGCTGCGGGCGATCACCATAAACGCCGCGGAAATTCTCGGAGTATCGGACAGGATAGGCTCCATAGAAGTCGGCAAGGACGCGGACTTCGCGATATTCGCGGGCGATCCGCTCGACGTTGCGGAAACCCCCGTGATGGTCTTCATTGACGGAAAATTGGCTTACCAAGATCCATTATATCACAGAAAGGATAAATGATATGCGTGAAATAAATTCCGAGCTTATCACAAGCACCATAGCCGAGCTTTGCGTCGACGCTAATCTTCATCTGCCGAACGGTATGCGCGAGCGTATAGAAGCTTGCGCGAAGTGTGAGGAAAGCGAGTTGTGCAAAAGCGTTCTCGGCGATATCACAGCCAATCTCGACTGCGCGGACGAGCTGGGCGTGCCCATCTGCCAGGAC
>CAYPWI010000044.1:0-9859 GCA_964414395.1 uncultured Ruminococcus sp. | reverse complement strand
GGAAAACCCGTAGGGAGGGGGGAGGGCTCCGCGTTTTTGCCGGATTTTATTGCCCTCCCCCCTCCCGAAGGGTTGTCCCCCGCACCGCGCGGCATTACCCTGCCAAGGGTTAATAACAAACCAACGGCTTGTCAACTAAAAAAAGTCAAAAGAGCCCCGTCCGGCTCTTGGACAAAAGCCCCGTCCGGCTCTTGGACAAAAGCCCCGTCCGGCTCTCGGACAAAAGCGCCGTCCGCGCTCTCGGACATAAAGCCCCCCGCTCGGCGGACATATTATCATAAATGTATACTTTCCGTAATATCTAAAATCAAAAATACAAATCGTATGTTATATCGCTATATATTTCTCCGACCTCGCGAAGAAAAACCGCGACAGCTCGCCTTCTACGAACTCCGCCACCACAAAGGTGCGCATCTTCTCGGAGAAGCAGATGGAATATTCACGGCGCAAAAGCCGATTGTACTCTATGCTCTCAAGGTCGACGCTGTTCTCCTTGAGCAGCCGCACGGCAAGCTCGGGATCGTCCGCTATGACGGCGTTCTCGCCCTTTAACAGCACGCCGCAGGTCATGACCTTGAAGATCTCGGAGATGGTGTCGTCCGAGGGCAGTATCTGAACTTGATCCTGAGCGGCGTTCAGCAGGAATATCTCGGGATCGTACTCCGCCTTGTCCGAGATCGCCACCTGATATTCCCCGACACGCCCCACGATGAGCAGCGGCATCTCCCCGCCGTCGCCGTAGCGAAAGACGCGCTGCGACATAATGTTCGGGTGAAGCAGACGCACGCTGTCCGACTGGCGGTTTACCGTCATATATCCGTAGCTCCCGAGAAAATTCTTGAGTATCTGCGGAACGACTATGCCGCGTTCCCGTTCGTTGCGCTCGAAGTCCTCATCGGGAAAACCGTCGGTCTTTCCCTGATAAATGATGTTCAGCGCCGAAAACGGATCTATGTTATACAAAACCGCCAAGCCTTACTCCCCCGTTCCGATGTAATAAACGCGATCTCCGAGGACGAACGAACACGTCCGTCAGGATAATCGCCCCTTGAAATCGCCGTATGAAAAGCTTTTCACAAGCTTTATATCGCCGTCTTCCCTCAAAATATAGATAGACGGCAGCGGTATGCCGTTGAATGTATTGTTCTTGCACATGGAATAGATAGCCATATCCCCGAACACCAGCCGCTCGCCCTCGGAAAGCCTGTGGTCGAACGAATAGTCGCCGATGATATCTCCCGCGAGGCAGGTGTCCCCGCCCAGCCTGTAGGTATACGAGTTCTCCCCGGGCTTTCCCGCGCCGAACGGATCCAATATTTGGGGGCGGTATGGCATTTCGAGAACGTCGGGCATATGGCAGGCAGCCGACGCGTCCGTTATGGCGATATCCATACCGTTTCGGAACGTGTCGAGAACCGAGGTCACCAGATACCCCGCGTTCAGCGCGACAGCCTCGCCAGGCTCGAGATACACGTCAAAGCCGTATTGATCCCGCTCGAAGCGTATCTGTTCTATAAGCAGTTCCCTGTCGTAGTCGGGGCGGGTGATGTGATGTCCGCCGCCCATATTGAGCCACTCTATGCGTCCGAGGAACTTTCCGAACTTCTTTGTTACCTCTGCCATGGTCTCGCACAGCGGCTCGGCGTTCTGCTCGCAGAGCGTGTGGAAATGGAGACCCTTCACGCCCTCGGGCAAGTCGGGGAAGTTCCCCAAGACCGTTCCCAGACGCGAGAATTCGCCGCACGGGTCGTAGATGGCGTGCTCCTGTGTGGAGAACTCGGGGTTTATGCGGATCCCGCAGGAAGCCCCCCTCGCGCGTTCCTTGAACTTCTCGTACTGACGAATATTGTTGAAGCTGATGTGCCCGCATATCCGCGCGATCTCGTCAAAGTCCTCATCGCGGTAGGCGGGGGAGAAGATATGGTTCTCCCGTCCGAACGGCTTCGCCATCTCCTCATAGCCCAGCCGCGCCTCATATAACCCGCTGGCGGTGCAGCCGTCGAGATACTCCGCTATCAAAGGGTAGACCGAAAACGCCGAGAACGCCTTCTGCGCCAAGAGTATCTTGCAGCCCGAGCGCTTCTTCACGTCCGCGAGTATTTCCAGGTTTTCCCTCAGCCGTTTTTCGTCGATGACGTAGCACGGCGTTTCAACTTTATTTATCCAATCCATCCGCCTTGCGTCACTTTCTGAAATTGGGATTATCGTCGGGCTCCCTCATGATCACGTCGAAGAGCCTTTGCGTCTTGTTGGAGCGCGTATGCTTTCTGGGCGCGCTCTCGCCGTCATCATCGCCGTCCCCGTCGGAAACGGGGCGCTTTTTATCGGCGGTTTGTTCCTTTGTCTTGTTTTCGGGGAACAGGTTTCGTTCCTCTGTCCAGATGCCCTCGGGAACATTGTCCTCGGTCACCTCGCGCGGAACAGACTGCTGCCTTTGAGAACCGGAACGCGTCCGTCTGTTCCCGGAGCTCCTCTCCGAACCTCGCGGCTGTCTTTCCTCTTCCGCGTCACGACCGCCGTAATATCCGTCACGGTCGTCATTATCGGCATATTCGTCATTATCGTCATACTCGTCACGCTCCGCGCGATCGGAATAATTGTCACGTTCGGAACGGCGGCTGCGATCTTTACGGTCATCACGTTCATCTCGATCGTCATCACGAACAAGATCGTCGTCGGTAAGCCTTCTGTGGCTGTCATAGCCCGACTGCGACTGTTCGAGAACGTCAAAGATGCTGCCGATATCCTTAAACGGCTCGGTATCGATATCATCGGAGATCTTTTCTTCCTCTTCGGGAGCGGTGCGCTGTGTCTCGCGCTCGGGAAGCACCGTATCGAACTTCGTCCCCGCCGCCTTTCCGTAAGCGCTCAGAGCCGCGGCGTTCTTGCGTATCACCTTTCTGCGCGGCGCGGCGGGCTCTTCCGTTTCCGGACCGCGGTCATTGTCTGTCGCGCTTTCGCTATCCTTGAGGCCTTTGAGATCGGTGAGATCATTGAATTTTTGGGGTTCTTTGTATTCCGTGGATTCTCCGGGATCACGGGACGGGTCGTTCATTCTAATAGGCTCGCCGCGTCCGTCGTCCTCATAGTCCATGGAACGCTCGAAACCGTTGGGACGTTCCTTGCGGTTGAGCCGTATCTCGCGATCGCCGTTTTCAAAGCGTTCGCGGCGCTGATCGCGGTCAAGCCGCTCATAATCGGGCTCATTGCCGTAGGAGCCCGCCTTCGAGAGCTCCTCGGACTGTCTGCGGCGAATATCACGCTCCCGCTCGCGGCTGCTCTGCGGGAAACGCTCCCGCTCGGAGGCTCGTCCATAGCCCAAAGGCTCCCTATCCGACGGATAGTCCTCCGTGAAGCCGCCGCTCTCGGGCTCGCCGAACGGCTTGAACCCGCCGTTCCCCGAGCGTGAGCGCTCAGCCTGCTCTCGGCGGAGACGGTTGTTCTCTTCTATTCGTTCCTCAAGCCGCTTGAACTCCTCTCTCGGGGTGCGGCGGCGCGGCTCCTCTCTCACCGGGATAGAGAGAGTATCCGCCGACTGACGAATATTCTCCCCCGTCTGAGAATTAGCGTATTGCCGCGGCTGTGACTGCGGCTGTATCTGAGGCTCGGGCGCGCCGAACGGCGTGAATCCCGAGGGGTCGGGTTTTTTGGTATAGGTATCTCCCATGCTCTCGCCGTTGCGGATTATGTGCGAGATCGGCTGTCTTTCGCTCTTCTGACGCTGGAACGCGGGCGAGGTGAAAAATCCCTCCTTTGGCTGACGGCGTGTCGGCACATCATACGCATCGGCTGCGTCGGGTTCGTCGGGCTCGGGAGCGGGCGCGGGAGCTTTTATGTCCCTGCGGCTTATCCTCTCGGGAACGAACGGCTTTACCACGCGCTCCTTGGAGGCTTCGGGCTCCTTCTTCGCCACCTCGACTATGGGATTGCTCTTGGAGATATCGACTTCAAGCGAATAATTCAGGAAATTCTCCAGATCCGCGGGTGGTATCTCGCCGTTCTTCACCTTATTTATCATAGCCTCGAGATAGAGATGCCAGGAATCGTATTCCTTAAGGCTCATATCCTTATCCACGCGCGCGTACATCTCGTCCGTGACCTTGCGGCAGCGCTCTTCCAGCTGCGGCGTGACGGTCGGGCGGGGGTGTTCTTCCTCGTATATTTGCAGGCAGGTCTTGCCATTATGAACATATCTGCTGCAATATTCCTCGGGGTGCTCGCTGTCGCGCAAAAAGAACCGCTTGCAGCGCTTGCAGCGGGACAGCCACGAGCCTTCCTCGATGATGGTGTCTATCTCCAGATCGACAGCCGCCTTAAGGCTGCACGGCATATAGATCTTCTCGGAGAACTTGTCGAGCTTGCCGCCGGGGATATTATAGCTCTCGGGATCCTGGGGCATACCCGCCTTCATTCGCGAGAACGCGTCCATGGCTATCTGGTCGGAGATCTCGGTATAATCGCCGATATCGGAATAATCGTCGCTGTAGTCGAAATTCGGCAGCACGTGCCGCACTATCTCCTTGGAGATGTTTGGGAACATAAACGGCGCTGTGGGTATCCTTCCCACGGAGAAGATCTTCGTTATGCCGAGATCCTCGATGCGGCAGCCCATCTCACGCGCCGTGACGCTGAACACCAGATCGAAGTAATTGCGCCGTTCCAGCGCATCCTCGATCTTGTTCACCTTATCGGTGAAGATGAAGTCCAGCTTGGTCTTGGCGTAGTCCTGCACGCGGACGATGTTCAGCCACTCGTTTATAGCCTTCTTATAGCGGAACTCGCACAGCCGCGCGAAGATAGCCTTCTCAAACGGCGTCTTGCAGCGGATATACCTGTTCCACATACCCGACTCGCCGATGTTGTCGCGGCGGCAGACATAGTCTATCCAGCAGTCGAACACGATCTTCTCGTAGGTCGTGCGGATATTGTGTTCTATATAACAGTGCGCCGTCTGGATATCGTGACGAAGGTCGGATATCCTGTCATAATCGGGCGTGCCCGTCTTCAAAGCCTCATTGCATACATCTATAGCCCCCGCTGCGAAAGCCGAGAAGTCAAAATCGCAGAAATCGAGCAGCGTGCTCGGATAACGCAAAGCGAAGATCTCATTAGAGGTCTTTCCTATAAGCTTCAGCGATCTCATAGCCACGCGGCAACACTCCTTTACAAAATGATCTTACCATGCGAAACAAAGGAAGCGTTCCGCTAAACATTTTCCTTATGTGTATCGTCCGAATTTTCCGTATCATCGGAGCTTTCGGAGCTCTCCGAGCTCTCCGAACTATACGAACTAAACGAGCTGTCCTCGTCGTCTTCATCGTCCTCTATAGCCTTTACGAGGTAGGGATTTTCACGGGTAAAGCCTTCAACGACGAGAACTTCCTTCTTGCCCTCGTCGGTATCGATGACCGCCCATTCCACAAGATCGGCGGGGATCCCCGAATAAGAGGCGGTGTGGATGGACTTGCACCCCTGCACCTTCTTGCATATGCCCATGGGGATCTTGATATCGTCCTCGGTCTCTTCCACGAAATACTTCTGAACTCTTCTGTCGCCGTTGGTGTCGAAATAGCGCACTATGCGGTAATCCTCGGACTTGGAGAGCTTCTCGTAATTTCTGTCGCGCTTTGAGAGCTCCACGCCCGTAAACGTCACGGAGCCCATAAACAGCTGTATCGCGATATATCCCACCACGCCGATGACGAACATCAAAAGGTACAGCGTCCCCAGCACGGTCTTCAAGGTTTCATTTGAATTGTTCACGAAGAACAGCACCAGCATCACGGCGATAGGCGGGAAGCTGATATACCAGTTCCCGAAGCTGAAAATGAGTATCGCGAAGGCAAGCGGCGGGATAATATAGGAATTCACCTGTGTGAGCACCTGTTTTCTCGACAGGATAAAGAACACCGCGGCGCAGACGTTCACGAAAAGATAGAGCACGAACAGCGGCGCGGGCTTTTCGATCTCGAAGTAATACCCGTAGCTGAGGAAAGCCACCCATGCCAGAAGCAGGGTATAACCCCACCCGGCGACAGCCAAGCCGCGTCTGAACCATATATTTTTAAAAAAAGCTATAAGCTTATCCATAGAATGTCCCTTTCAGAGAATGATACGTAATATACGAGCCAACTTTAAATAAAACTCTACATATTATATTGTATACCAAATCCGCAAAAAAAGCAAGACCTTTTTATAAATTTCCCCATTAAAACAAATTTCGGACAAAGAATGGGGGCTGTGAAAAAACAGCGATCTTTAGTCCGCCGCCGCGGACTAAACTCCCCCTTCCGCCGTCGGCAGACAAAAAGAGGGCTGTTTTTTCACAGCCCCCATTTTCTTATCAGAAACCTCTGTTGTGATTGAACTTTCGCATCAGCGCGTCGATATCGTTCGAGTCGGAGCCGAAGCCTATGTTGCTCGAACGCCCGTCGGGTGACGATGTTACCGTAACGGGCGGGATAGGCTCGTCCACATCGCCGTCCGTCGGATCCTCGTCGACCGCGGACTCCTCGCCCGGAGCTTCCGCGAAATCCGTCGCCACAACGATAAGCATGATCTCGTCGTCCTCGAGCGTGGGATCGAATACGAGCCCGCCCTTGAACTCCGCGTGTTTGCTGAGCCTTCCTGTGATCTCGTCCATAATGTTCGTGTACTCGTCAAGCGGGAACGACTCGGGAACGCTGACATTGAGCAGACCTCTGCGCGCGCCGTCGATAGAGGTCTCGAGCAGCGGGCTCTGGAGCACCTCGCTGAGCGCGTCCTCAATCATATTCTCGCCCTTGCCTCTGCCTATCGCCATATGCGCTACGCCCGAGTTCTTCAATACCTTCTTCACGTCGGCGAAGTCCACGTTTATGTAGCCTTCCTGCTGCAACAGACGTATGATGCCGAGAACCGCCTTGCAGAGAATGTTGTCGACCTCTACGAACGCGTTTCTGAGCGTGAGCTTCATACCCTTGAGTTTGGTAAGGCTCTCGTTCGGGATGACGATAAGTGCGTCAACGTACTTCTTCATCTCGGAGATGCCCGCCATCGCCTGTTCCATCTTGCTCGTTCCTTCAAAATTAAACGGCTTTGTAACTACGCCTATGGTCAATATATCCTTTT
Organism: uncultured Ruminococcus sp.; assembly: GCA_964414395.1. Lineage (GTDB taxonomy): Bacteria > Bacillota > Clostridia > Oscillospirales > Ruminococcaceae > CAG-115. The sequence goes on along the minus strand of CAYPWI010000044.1, from coordinate 2,749 downwards.
CCTTTGCTATGCTTGCGACTATCGGAGCGGCGCCCGTGCCCGTGCCGCCGCCCATACCGGCGGTGACGAACAGCATGGATACGCCTTCCAGCTTCTCGGCGATCTCATCGCGGCTCTCCTCGGCGGAAGCCTTGCCTTTGGAAGGGTCGTTCCCCGCGCCCTCGCCGCGGCTGGTCTTCTTGCCGAGCTGTATCGGGAACAATTTCCCCGAGCAGTCCTTATCCGATCTCTTTTGCATAAGCGCTCTTACATCCGTATTCGCGATAACGTAATCCACGTCCGTAAGCTCGCTCTTTGCTATATTTGCAACGGCATTTCCCCCGCCGCCGCCAACTCCGAACACCATTATCTTAGTGGAGAGCTGAAAACCATCGGGTACCTCAAATCCGTCCATATCATTGTCAATTGCAAAAGCCATTTTCAAAAATCCTCCTACTATATTCTCCCTCGTGCGCGTTTTCGCGGATCACCGCAAAGTAATCTATTTTTATTATAACAGATATCCGCGAAAATTTCAACTGTTTTTTTTAAGAAATTTACGTCGGTTATGGTAAGTTTTTGGTTATTTCTCACAAAAGCCCTGTCTGAGAAGCTTTGATCGGGTTTTTGAGCGGAATTTTCGGAGTTTTGGGAATATTTGGAACATTTAGGCTTGCCTTATTCTCCGAGCCGTCGGAGCGGGAATTCAGCCCGCCATATCCGCCGCCACTGCGATAAGCGATATCTCATCGTCGGCAAGCGCGGGGTCGAACACCAATCCCATTTTGAATTCCGCGTCCGGAGCGAACCTGTCCGTTACCGCGCTCACGATCTTGTCGTACCCGTCCAGAGTGAAGCCCTCCGAAACCGCCACGCCGACGAGACCTCTTCTCGCGCTGCCAAACGAATTTTCGAGCATCGGGCTTTCGATCAATTTCCCGAGCGCGTCCGCGATCCCGCCGCCATTGCCTTTTGCCATGGCTATGCGGGCTGTTCCCGAGTTCTTCAAGACCCTTGTGAGATCCGCGAGATCTATGTTTACAAAGCCGTCCTTCCGCAAAAGCTCCACGACACCTCGCACCGCTTCGCACATTAACTCCGCGGACTTCGCCTGAGCGTCACCGTTCGGGATAACGATCACCGCGTCGGCGCGGTTCTTCAGCTCGTCTATGTCTTCCTCGGCGCGGCTCGTTTTTTCCGTATCCTTACACCCGAACGCCTTCGTCACGACCGCTATGGTGAGTATTCCTTTTTCCTTAGCTGTTTCCGCCGCCTTGAAAGCCGCGCTTCGATCGTTATCTTCCCCCATATCCGCCATAACGAAGAGTATGGAAACGCCCTCCAGCTCCCTGCTCAGTTTCTCAAGGCGCTCATTCGCTTCCGTCTCCAAAGCAATAACGCTCACATCGCCGAGACCGCTTTCCGCGAGCCGCGCCGAAGCGCTCCTTCCCGCTTTGCCCGATCCCAGCACCGCCGTCTTCAACGAAGAACAAAAAGCGTCGTTTCTGTCAAGTTCAAAAGCCATCTTTCATATCCCCCTTTTATATTTTCCCCTCGGAACACCGATCAACGGAGTTCCGTTATTCCTTATCGATCGTCCGAGGACGTTCCTCCGACGTCTCCCGAGTTATCTCCGGGCTCGTCCGCGCTCGCGGAATTATTTTGCTCCGGCTCGGACTCGTCGTAATTTCTGCGCACCGTCGGCTGAATGGGATTGCTCAGCAGAATAGTCACCTTCTCCGACGGACCTATCTCCGACGCTATGAGAGTCTTCGCCACCACGAGCTTGCTCTCCATATCGGACACCGTTCCCAGCTCCAATATCACCCTGCCGCCGTCGACGTACATCTTCATGGAGAACCTGTCGGTGATGTCCACCTCGTCAGCGCCGTCAAGCCCCGCCGTCTCGATCGCTTTCAGTATCGCGGACGGGATATCGTCCTTGCCATCCGTCTCGGAGCTGAACCACTCGCCGACCGCCAAACTCTTCGGCTCGCAGCCCGTAAACACCGTAAGCCCGTCCGCCGCGGAATGTTCCACTATCTTACCGCGGCGAGAGACCGCAGCCGTCGTGCCGCCCTCTCTTATGCAGTACCACTTCTCCGCTTCCTCGACCGTGATATCTATCCCCGTAGGGAACGACTTCTTCACCTGTGCGCCGTCGACATACGGAAGCCCCGCGACGATGCTCTCCCCTGCGCGTTTCGCGTTTATATGCAGAAGATTGTTCCCAAGCTCTATGCCCGAAGCCGCCGCTATCTCCTCGGCGGAATACCGCGCGTTGCCCGACACTACTATCTGCTTGCACTTGAACAGCACGGTATTTGCCAGTATCGCCAGAATGGTAATAATTACCACGCCCGCCAACATATAATACAACGTGTAATTCCCGCCGTGGTACCTATGCCGTTTGGCGGAACCGCCGCGCGTCTGTTTCCTCGGGACGGCTCCCGAATGTCTTCTGTCCGCCTCCGAAGGAACCGGTCTTCCCTTTGCTTGCCGCGCCTGACGCTTTGGCGGCGCTTTCTTCCCCGAATTCGCCTTATTCGCCGCCGCGGGCGGAACGCGCTTCTTCCCCATATTCCGATCGCTTGAGCGCGGCGCGTTCGGAGCGCCGTTCATCCCGGAACGCGGCTGTGTTCCGTTGATCCCAACCGTGGGACGTTCTCCCAGCGGCTGCTGTGGTCTCGCGGAAGCCGTTCTTTGCGCCGGCTTCCGGTTATTCGCTTGTGCCGGCTTTTTTGCCGACCGCTCGCGTTTATCGTTCACC
>CAYPWI010000043.1:0-9873 GCA_964414395.1 uncultured Ruminococcus sp. | reverse complement strand
ACCAAGCCGTTCAACGAGATCTCGGGCGTTGTCACGGAGCTCCAGAACGCGCTGGCTTCCGCTTCCAGAATATTCGCGTTGATAGACGAACCCGCCGAGTCCTCCGACGCGGACTTGAAGGTTCTCGGGGAATGTGACGGCAGAGTTGAGATCAAGGACGTGGATTTTTCTTACGTTCCCGAAAAGCCGCTTATCGAGGATCTGAACTTGAACGTAAAGCCGGGTCAGCACATCGCGATAGTGGGACCCACGGGCTGCGGCAAGACGACGCTCATAAATCTCCTTATGCGCTTCTACGACGTGACGAGCGGCGAGATCGCGGTCAGCGGCGAGCCGATAAAGGGGATAACGCGCGACAGTCTGCGGCGTTCTTTCGGAATCGTCTTACAGGAAACATGGGTCTTCAAGGGCACGGTCCGCGACAATATCTCTTACGGAAAACCCGACGCGACGCTTGAGGAGATCATAGCCGCGGCGAAGGCGGCGCACGCGCACAGCTTTATAAAGCGCCTTCCCGAGGGCTATGATACTGTTATCACCAACGACGCGGAGCTGTCCCAAGGACAAAGGCAGCTGCTCTCCATAGCGAGGATAATGCTGTCATTGCCGCCTATGCTGATACTCGACGAGGCGACTTCTTCGATAGATACCCGCACCGAGATGAAGATACAGAGCGCGTTCGACCAACTTATGAAAGGCAGAACGAGCTTTGTGGTGGCGCACCGCCTCTCCACGATACGCAATTCGGACTGCATACTCGTTATGAAGAGCGGTCACATCGTAGAGCAGGGCACGCACGACGAGCTGATGAAGAACGACGGCTTCTACGCGGAGCTTATTCGTTCCAGACAGAACGGATGAAAAAGCGCATATAATAAATACCCGCCTCGTTTTTTTGAACGGGGCGGGTGTTTGCTTTACTCCAACTTATTTTCTTTCAGATACCGTTTGAGCAGGAACGCGCAGAAATACGGGAAGGTGTAAATGCCGTCTTTGTACCCGATGTTCCCGCCCGTCAGCTTGATGCCGCGGCGGATATCGGGATAATGCTCCGAGTCTATGAGCGTCCGCAGCGACTTCGATCTGCTGTTTTCCGCCTTGACTTCAACGGGGATGAGCATATCCGCCGTCCGAACAAAAAAGTCCTCTTCGAGCGGCGAGTTTTCGCGCTTGTAATAATACAGCGAATATCCGCTCTTGACGAGAGCTTCGCCCACTATGTTCTCATACAGCGCGCCTTTGTAGACACCGAGGTTTTTGTTGGCTCTGAGGTCTTCCTGAGCTTCCTCGTCGAGCATCGCCACCAATAGTCCCGTATCGGCGAAATAGAGCTTGTACTTGTCATCGTCATAGTTGCCGCCGAGAGGCAGCTCGGGAAAGCTCATACAGTAACAGATATTCACCATACCTGCGTCCGCGAGCCAGTCGATACACCCTCGGTAGTCCTTGAACCGAGCGCCCGAAGCGACCTTCGATATCTGGAACTTTTTGTTTTCTTTCGCGAGCTGCGGAGCGATCCGATTGAACACGTTCAGGATACGCGTCTGATCCACGCCCTCGGCGTATTTGCGTATATCCTCTTTGTAATCGGCGATAAGCTGCCGCTGCGTTTCGAGCGAACCCTCAAACGTTCCTCTTGTGATATAGCCGCCAACGACCGCGGGCATTCCTCCGAGAACGCAATAGTCCAAAAACATCGGGCGGCACACGGCAAGCTCCGTCTCGCTGAACGGCACAAGCTCGGTCATATGCTTATACAGCCTCTCGGTAAAAGAAGCGTCATAGCCCTTTGCCCACAGGAATTCCTCAAAATCCATCGAGTACATCACGTGATCGGTCTTGTAGCCCACGCTGTTGCTCTCGATCTTACGGTAGTTTATCCCGAGCATGGAACCGCTGCAAATCACGTCGAACCGCCCGTCCTGCTTGAAGAATTTAAGCGATGTGGCTATATCGGGGAACGCCTGCACCTCGTCGAAAAAGATCAGCGTCCCGCCCTCGATGAAGCGCTTGGACGGGTCGAGCAGCGAGATGTTCCGCACGATATCTTCCGTCTTGTAGCCGTCCGAGGTTATCGTTTGGTATTTGGGCTCTTCGACGAAATTTATCTCGATAACGCTTTCATAATTGGCATTGGCAAAGTGCCGAACGGTCTCGGTCTTGCCGATCTGACGAGAGCCTTTTATTATCAGCGGATTTCTGTCGGGATCCCGTTTCCATTCCTCAAGAAAGAGGTCTGTTTTTCTTGACATATACATGATCTTCACCCCCCGATATCTATATTATACAAAAAAATGAATGAATTGTCAAGCCTTTACTGCGATTTTATGAACGAATATTTGAGATCACGCCACTATTTTATGAACGAACATTCAAACTTATTATGCGATTTTATGAACGAATTATACGAATGATATCAAAAAGATCTTCGGGATAAAGTCGGATAAAAAGATCCCGCCTCGTTTGGGAAAACGGGGCGGGGGCTTGTATAAAGCGTTATTTTCTGTTGATGGCTTCGTAAAGATCCTGCATATTCTTTTTGCTGTAGCTTACACCCTTATATTCGATCGTGACCGCGCCGCAGCCGTCGAAGGCGTTTTCCTCGATGCCCGACACCTTTCCGCCGATCTTGACGGACCTGAGCTTCGAGCAGTCTCGGAACGCGTGCCTGTCGATAGTGACCAGATCGTCGGTGATGTTCACGGACTCAAGCTCGGAGCAGTTTTCAAAAGCTCCCGCGCCTATGCTTTTCAGCCCCGCGGGAATGGTGACGCTCGTGAGAGCGCAGTCGCGGAACGCTCCGTCGCCGATCTCGAACACCCCGCGCGGGATCTCGATCTCCGCGAGCTTTGCACACCCGTCGAACGCGGATGCGGGTATGCTGTCCAGATTTGCGGAAAGCTTGACGTATTCCAGGTTCGCGCAGCCCAGAAAAACGCTGTGGAAGAGGTTCTGCACGCTGTCGGGGAGCGTCACGCGCGTAAGGCACTCGCAGTTGCTGAACGCCGCCGTGCGGATATTTATCACGCCGTCGGGGATATTGACGTTCCTCAGTCTCTCGCAGCTGGAGAACGTAAAATCGCCGATGGTGACTATGCTTGTGGAGACGGATACGTCCGTAAGGTAGGAGCAGCCCTGAAAAGCTCCGCTGCCTATTATAATAACGCTTTTGGGGATAGTTATTTTCTTGAGACCGTCGCAACAGCAAAAGGCGTTGCGCCCGATAACGGTCAGGTTTTTCGGGAGAACCACGCTTTCGAGACTGCGGCAGACCTTGAACGCGCTCTCGCCGATAACGGTCACGCTGTCGGGAATGACCGCGCTTTTGAGGTTCGAGCAGCCGCAGAACGCGTTGTTCCGGAGAACGGTCATACCTTGGGGAATGACCGCGCTTACAACATTCGTAAGCCCCGTGAAGCTCTTCGCCTCGATGGTTATCCCATTTGCGTCCTTGCAGGCAATTTCGGTCAAAGACATTGATATAGACCCCCTTCTTTATAATTGGAAAATTTTGTTTACAAATACATTATACCATATTCAAATACGTTTTGTAAAGGGCTTTTCCGAGTTTTTCCAAAATATTTCACGCCGTTCGCCAAAAACGCGGCGGGTCTTTGCGCGGACTTAACTCCCGTTTCATACGTCGGGATATCTTTATTTTCGCAAAGCCCTTGACGAAAACGCGCAGATGTGGTATAATCTAAAGTGTAGACTGCGCGCTTTTTGAAGCGCAAAAAACCGTATCGGGAGGCGGAGATATGAAAGGTATAGTTCTGGCGGGCGGCTCGGGCAGCAGGCTTTATCCCATCACTATGGTGACTTCAAAGCAGCTTCTGCCCGTTTACGATAAGCCCATGATCTTCTATCCGCTGTCGACGCTTATGCTGGCGGGGATCCGCGACATTCTGGTGATCTCCACGCCTCAAGACCTGCCGAATTTTGAGCGTCTGCTGGGCGACGGGTCGCGGTACGGTCTGGCGCTGTCATACGCCGAGCAGCCCAAGCCCGACGGTCTGGCGCAGGCGTTCATTATAGGCGAGAGCTTTATCGGCGGCGACGAGTGCGCGATGATACTCGGTGACAATATCTTCCACGGCAACGGCTTGACGAAGCTTTTGCGCAGGGCGGCGGACGTTCGGGACGGGGCGGTCGTTTTCGGCTATTACGTCAATGACCCCGGACGCTTCGGCATAGTGGAATTCGACGGGAACGGCAGGGCGGTCTCCATCGAGGAGAAGCCGAAGGAGCCCAAGTCGAACTACGCGGTGACGGGGCTGTATTTCTACGATAAAAACGTCTGCGAGTACGCGAAGAGCTTGAAGCCCTCCGCGCGCGGCGAGCTGGAGATAACCGACCTGAACCGTATCTATCTGGAGAACGGCAAGCTTGACGTGATAACGCTCGGGCGCGGTTACGGCTGGCTCGACACGGGCACGGTGGACAGTCTGGCGGAGGCGGGTGAGTATGTCAAGGTGATAGAGACGCGTCAGGGGCTGAAAATAGCCTGTCTCGAGGAGATCTCCTACAACAACGGCTGGATAGACAGGGAAACGCTGATAAAGTCGGCTGAGAGATACGGAAAGTCGCCGTACGGAGCGCACCTGATGAACGTCGCGGAGGGCAGGATAATATATTGATGAAGATCTTGATCACGGGGGCGCGCGGTCAGCTCGGCAGCGAGCTCTGCCGCTGCTTTGAGCGCGGATATACCGAGCTCGGAACGCCCGAGGTACTTAAAGCGGATAACGATATAACGGCTGTGGATAAGAACGAGCTGGATATTTCCGATAAGAACGCCGTCTCGGAGCTCTTTTCGGAGAAGCGCTTCGACGCTGTGATAAACTGCGCGGCTTATACGAACGTAAACGGCTGCGAGACGGATCCCGACGCGGCGTTTCGGGCGAATTCCATAGGCGCGGCAAATCTGGCGGCTGCCGCGGAGAAGCTCGGTGCGGAGATGGTTCATATCTCGACGGATTACGTGTTCTCGGGCGATGGGAATTTTCCGTACAGAGAATGGGACATCTGCTGTCCGCAAAGCGTCTACGGAAAGTCGAAGCTCTTGGGAGAGCGGTACGTCCGCGAGCGCTGCCGCAGGTATTATATCGTCCGCACGGCGTGGCTGTACGGCTATACGGGAAACAATTTCGTGAAGACCATGATAAGGATAAACCGCGAGAAGGGCGAGTGTAAAGTGGTGAACGACCAGTTCGGGAACCCCACCAACGCCGCCGATCTCGCGCATCATGTGCTCAAGCTCTTGGGTTCGGGAAATTACGGCGTTTATCACGGCACGGGTAACGGGGTCTGCTCGTGGTATGACTTCGCCAAAAGAATAGTGGAGCTTGCGGGGATAAGCTCGGACGTGAAGCCCTGCACCACCGAGGAATATCCCACGCCCGCGCGCCGTCCCGCGTATTCGGCTCTGGAGAATATGATGTTCGGGAATACGGTCGGCGACGAGTTCCGCGATTGGGAGACGGCGCTGGAAGTGTTCTTCAAGAATTATGATACGGAACGCGGCGGCAGGAAATAAAAAGCCGCGCTTGAGGGGCTGACCGCCGCTCAAGACCATTGTTCAAAAAAAATAACGATATCGGAGGGCAATATGACTGTTATCGTGACCGGCGGCGCGGGATTTATCGGCGGTAATTTCGTACACTATATGCTGAAAAAATATCCCGCCTACAGAATAGTCTGCGTCGACTGCCTGACCTACGCGGGCAGCCTCAAAACGCTTGAGAGCGCGCTTGATAACCCGAATTTCAAGTTCTTCAAGACGAACATCACCGACAGGGAGGGCGTTTTTAAGATCTTCGAGGAAGAAAAGCCCGATATCGTCGTCAATTTCGCCGCCGAGAGCCATGTCGACCGTTCGATCGAGAACCCCGGGATCTTCCTGGAGACGAATATCCTCGGCACGGGCGTTCTCATGGACGCTTGCCGAAAGTACGGGGTAAAGCGCTTTCACCAGGTCTCCACCGACGAGGTATACGGAGATCTTCCGCTTGACAGACCCGAGCTGTTCTTCACGGAAACAACGCCCCTGCACACCTCAAGTCCCTATTCCGCGAGCAAGGCAAGCGCCGATCTGCTGGTACAGGCGTATTACAGGACGTTCGGGCTGCCTGTGACTGTCTCGCGCTGCTCGAACAACTACGGTCCGTATCAGTTCCCCGAGAAGCTTATACCGCTGATGATCGCCAACGCCCTGAACGACAAGCCGCTGCCCGTATACGGCAAGGGCGAGAACGTCAGGGACTGGCTCTATGTCGAGGATCACTGCCGCGCGATCGATCTCATTATCCACAGCGGAACTGTGGGAGAGGTCTACAACATCGGCGGTCATAACGAGATGCGTAACATAGATATTGTTAAAATAGTGTGCCGCGAACTGAATAAACCCGAGAGCCTTATAACCTACGTCACCGACCGCAAGGGGCACGATATGCGGTACGCCATCGACCCCGCGAAGATACATAACGAGCTGGGCTGGCTGCCCGAGACCAAATTCGCCGACGGGATAAAGAAGACCGTCCGCTGGTATCTCGAAAATAAGGATTGGTGGGCGCCGATAGTCAGCGGGGAGTATCGGGAATATTATGAGGCGATGTATGGGAACAGATAGACCGTTGGTCTCGATCGTTCTGGCGGTCTACAAGCCGAACCGCGAGTGGCTGAGGGAACAGCTGATCTCGCTGAACGATCAGACTTATCCGAATTTGGAGCTTCTTATCTGCGACGATTGTCCCGACGCGCCCGTCGAGGAAAGAATATTTTCCGAGCTTATCACCAAAATGCCGTTCAAGCTCTATCGGAACGAAACAAACTTAGGTTCAAACAAGACCTTCGAGCGGCTGACGACGCTCGCGAGCGGAGAATATATCGCCTATTGCGACCAGGACGATGTATGGCGCCCTGACAAGCTGGAGAAAATGCAAAGGACGATTGAGCGTACCGGCGCGTTGCTGGTGTACAGCGATATGAATATTATCGACGGCGAGGGAAACAAGACCGCCGACAGTATCAAAAGCGTATACAAGCACATAACCTTCTGCAGCGGCGGCGGACTATTTCCGAAGCTTCTCGTCAATAATTCCGTGACGGGGTGCGCTATGATGATAAAGGCGAGCGCCGCCGTGAACGCCGTACCGTTTGCGGATACATTGGTGCATGACCATTGGCTTGCTATAAACGCCGCGGCTGTCGGCAGGCTGGAGTTTATGACGGAGCGTCTTATCGATCACAGACAGCATGGCAATAATCAGACAACGATCTTAAAGAATGTATCCGACAAAAAATCGTATTACAAAGAGGTATTAACGCCTCTCGTCAAAAGAACGCAGGAGCTTCGCAGGCTGTATTCGGAGAGCACAAAAGAGACTTTGGACGAATTTGATAAGTTCGTAAGTGCCAGAGTTGGCTATTCGCGAAAGGCAAATTTTTCCGATCTTAAAACTATGATAAGGTATCGGAAATTCGCAAGGCTCCATGTTATGCTGGAGATCGCCATGAAACTCATGCCGGAGCGGTTCTTTTGTTGGGTCATCTCGCTTATCAAGAGCGGCAAGTTATGAGGAATGTTATGGGAAAATTCAAGTTTATCGAGACGGGCGCAGAGGGGCTGTATATCATCGAACCTACGATATTCGGCGACGAGCGCGGCTATTTTACGGAGACCTACAACGCCGAGTTCAAGCCGTATGTAAAGCATCTTGACGGCTCGCCCGCCGACTTCGTTCAGGACAACCAGTCGCGGAGCAGACGCGGCGTGCTGCGCGGGCTGCATTTCCAGAAAACTCAGCCGCAGGGCAAGCTCGTGCGGTGTATCGAGGGCGAGGTTTTCGACGTGGCGGTCGATCTGAGACGCGCGAGCTCGACTTATGGAAAATGGTTCGGGGCGGTGCTGTCGGCGGAGAATATGCGGCAGTTTTACGTTCCCGAGGGATTTGCCCACGGGTTTTACGTAAGAAGCGAGTACGCGACGTTCGTCTATAAATGCACGCGCCTTTACGCTCCCGAGGACGAGGGCGGTATTCTATGGAACGACCCCGATATCGGCATAGATTGGGGGTTGCTCCCCGATACGGAGGTACTGTTGAGCGGCAAGGACAGGGTTCGCCCGCGGTTTAAGGAGTTGGGGTTCGGCTATTAAGAAAGATCATAAATTCGGGAGTGTATAAGTAAATGGCGGTTATTCAGTCGGATAAAACGCACACATTCGTTATCGCGGCGTATAAGGAAAGCGAATATCTTGAGGAAGCGATAAAGTCGCTGTTGGCTCAGACTGTGAAAAGCGGGATAGTCATCGCCACGAGCACGCCCAACGATCATATCAGCGCCCTTGCCGAAAAGTATGATATACCCGTGTTCGTCAATCATAACGCGGACGCGAAAACGATCTCGGGGGATTTTTCGTTCGCGCTCCGATGCGCCGATACCGATTTTGTAACGATAGCTCACCAGGACGATATTTATGATCCCGATTACACGCGGGAGATCCTCAAAAAAGCCGATGGCAGAAAGCCCATAATTCTTTTCACGGGCTATTATGAGATACGCGGCTGTGAAAAGGTCTACAAGAACAAGCTGCTCAACACAAAAAAGCTTATGAATATCGGTTTTAAATTCTTCCCGAAAAGCAAATTCGTAAGGAAGAAGATCCTTTCTTTCGGCTGTCCCATCTGCTGTCCCGCCGTGACCTATCCGCGAAGCACCTACAGCGGTTTTAAGTTCAGCAATTCGGTCGCGCAGTGTGTGGATTGGGAGGCGTGGCTGCGGCTAATGAAGCTGGACGGGGAGTTTTTGTATATCCCCAAGCCTTTAATGGGGCACAGAGTCCACGAAAATTCCACGACGACAAAAACGATCGCCGACAATTCCAGATACAACGAGGAACTGGCGATATTTAAACAATTATGGTCCGACAGGTTCGCCGAGTGGCTGATCAAGAGGTATCATAAGGCGAGCGACAGCAACAGCTTGAAATGATGCTTCAAAGTTCTATGGAAAGGGGTGAACATCGGCTTACGATCCTCGGATACCGTGCTCATTCATCCGAAGCTTTAAGCTTTAAGTGACGCAGTATCCTTGATACGATAACAATTCCGCCCACAATAAAATAAACCGAATATCCTATTATAAGACTTTGATTTATTCCGTTCAGCCCGTTCAGATTTATAAGAATAGGAGACAGGATAAATACCAACAATGCGATTGCGCCTTCAAGGACTGCCATAGTATTATTCATACCGATGACCGTAAAGACAGAAGAGGCGAACCAAGTCACCGCCGTTAAAACACTTACAACGATCGTCGGCAACAGCAAGTACGAATACGCGAGTATATCTTCGCCGAAAACTGCCTTCAAAAACCAATCCCCGAGCAGGGAAAAAACCGCCAGCGCGAGCGCGCCCACACTGAAAATGACAAAAAGAATGATAAGAATGGTTTTAAATATTTTGCGGTCTTTGTTTTTAAACTGCTTTGACATAAGCGGGATACACGGGCTGAAAATATTTCCCGCCGCCACTTGCACCACCATTGCCGGAGCCGCAACGGAAGCGTAATATCCGAGCATTTCTTCTCCGAGGAGTTTTTGCGAGAAAATTCTCGGTAAGCCGGCGATAAGCGTTGAAAATATTCCGTGAAGAAACAGCGGGATACAGTATAAACATAGCCTTGCGAGGTTCTTGTTTTTGAGATCTATTTTGATCTCAAACATCTTACGGCATGGTCTGACATCAAACAGAAGCGCCAAGGCAAGCGAAGTCAGCGCTGTTGCGAGGAGCGTTGCCACAAGGTTCTTAAAGAGATACTCCATTATGCCGAACACGATCAAATTCGCTATTCCACGTATTATGAGCGATTTGT
>CAYPWI010000042.1:0-9939 GCA_964414395.1 uncultured Ruminococcus sp. | reverse complement strand
CGCAGAATTGTTAGGGGTGCGCCGACGTAAATGCATGACTTCTTGCAGACGGATGTTTCAATCGCGCATACGTGTAAGGTGTGCGGGCAAGGTGCTGTTATCCCACATTGTAATTATACCACATTTACGCCCGGCTGTCAAGACGAGTTTGAAAAAAACCGATATTATGCACGGATAAGGCGAAAATGCGCAATGATCTCGGTGCGGATCGGCATAGTCACATAGAAAATTATCGGCTCAAACAGTACGATCCGCACCCCGTATGATATAAGGCGCAAATTTTATTTTTAAATAAATCAGTAAAAACTATTGACAAATAAGTACAAAAAAGATATAATATACTTAATAATTCTTGTACTATTTTGCCAAAGAAAGGGAGCATATTATGTCGGAAAACGAAAAGACCCCCGTGCTGGCTCTGTACGATTGCCGAAGCAAGCAGGACTACATCTACAGAACGCGCAGAATGAAGGAGATCTCCGGCGGCTCGGAGCTGCTGAGGACTATCAACGATACATTTCTTGAGGAAGCGCGGGAAAAGGGTATTCTTATTAAAAACGACTGGCGCGATCATAAGGAGTTCTCGCTGTCGGAGTTCAAAGCGGACGCGTCGATCAACGGCGAGGTCGTCTACAGCGGCGGCGGAAATCTTATGATCATCTATAAGTCCGAGGAAGACTATAAAAACGCAAATAAGATCTTCTCGCGCGTGATGCTGGATAATACATACACCGTCTCGATGATCGCCGCGCATACCGAAGTCACCGACGACTTCAACGCGGACAGAGAAAAGCTCTACGCCGAAAACGCGCTCAAGAAGAACACCGATCCCGTCTGCTCTCCGAGGAACGTTCTTCCCTTTACTCAGACCGATCCCACGACATATATGCCTATCGTAAAGAAGACCGACGATAAAGGCAGACCCGTTTCTCTTACAAGAGAAAGTGTCCGCAAACTCGCGGCTTTCGACAATGAAGCCGAGAGCCGCGGCGGCAGCGAGAAATACCTCGACGATATAGTCTATGACCGCGGCAGAGAAAGCCTGCTCGCCGTCATCTATATCGACGGCAACAACATGGGCGCGAAGCTTAAAAATAATCTGAACGGCTTCCGAAGCTACGATGAATGTATCCCCAAGCTGCGCGAGTTTTCGTGCGATACCGACCGCGACTTCGTAGAGGCTCCCATAGAAGCGATCGAGGCGAAGCTCAAGGAGATCCGCGATAACAACGCCGTCGGCAACCGCGGGAAATACCGCCGCGTGATCGCGGGGGGCGACGAGATCACCATCATCTGCTGCGCCAGAGACGCCGCCGATATCGTTAAGACATATTTTGAGACCTTGGATCAAGAACATTCCGGAGAAAACGGCGATGAGAAGAATTACGCCTGCGCGGGTATCGCCATATTCCATTCACACGCGCCTTTCGCGGACGTTTACGAGATCGCCGAGCAGTGCTGCGAGAGCGGGAAGAAGAAGTCGCGCGCCCCGGGAATAGACAGCAAGATAAATTACATCGACTTCCACTTCTGCCGCGCGGGGATAACGAACGATCTCGACGTTATCCGCGAACGCCAGGACGGCAAGCTCACGCTGCTTCCTTATTCATTCGAGGATTTCAAGAAGTTTATGGAATTCGGCAAGTCGCTTTGGGAAATGGGGCGCTCGAACGTTAAGGATCTCGCGTCGGCGATACTTGCGGGCGACGGGGACTATATGTTCGAGCTGGAACGTGTGAAGTCGCGTTTGGATAAGAATTCCGAATTGAAGAAAACGCTCGATGCTCACGATGAGAAGCAGAAAAAGATGATATTCGACGCGGCGCAGGTCTACGATCTTTGGTTCGCCGATGAAACGGAGGTGTCGGAATGAAAGGGATAGTAGAGATCACTTTGAAATCCGACCTCTGCGCCGCCTCGGGCAACGCGTTCTCGCTGAGTATAGATACCGACGTATGCGCCGACGATTACGGCTTTCCCGTCATTCCCGCCAGACGATTGAAGGGGATCTTCCGCGAGAACGCCGAACTTATCGAGTGCGCGGAGACGAACGCGATCTTCGGCGTGAGCGGCAGCGACAAATGCGGCGCGCTGATGATCTCCGACGCGCGGCTCAAAAATTATCCCGTGCTGATCGAGGAAGCAAAGCGCGATAAGCTCGACCGCGAGTCGGTGTTAAAGCTCTTCACGTCCGTCAAAGCCGCGACCGCTATCGATAAAGAAACGGGCTCCGCTGAGGAAAATTCCCTGCGCTTCACCCGCGTGGTGAACCATTATTTTTCCGCGGACGGCGAGAATTACAGCGAGCTTGCCTTTCTTGCCGACGTAGATCTCGACGAAAAATATTCCGACGCGTTCGCGAAGATCTGCAAGGCGACGCGGCATATCGGCTACAAGAGAAACCGCGGTTACGGCGCTGTAAAGATCGAGTTCAAGCCGCGAACCGTATCGGATAATGATCATCAAAAGCGGGAGCTCCAAGCCGAGGAGACCTACGAGATCACCTACGCTTTGAAGCTGCGCTCTCCGCTGATGATCGCGGGCGCGTCCTCTGACGAATCGCTCGACTACATTCCCGGAACTTCAATTCTCGGCGCGTTCGCGGGAAAATACCTGAAAAACGCTCCCGCGGATGAAAAATTCGAGGACATTTTCATTAAGAACAACGTCGTTTTCGATAACCTGTACATAACCGAAAACGGCACGATCGCTGTTCCCGCGCCCGCCGCGCTGGGCAAAACGAAAACCGGCTCCGAGATCAAGGTCTCGTTCTTCGAACCAGCCGCGAAGGAAATAGTAAAGCCTTTCAAGAGCGGCTTCATTATAGCGGACAAGCTTATAAAGGTCAATAAGGAGACCGTCTATCACAACCCGTCGGTAAAGGGCTCGGACGATCATTCGCTGTATATGCAGACCTGCGTCTGTGAGGGACAGGTCTTCGCGGGAAAGATCACGGGCAAGGGAAAATACCTTTCTGAGATCTATCCGCTTTTAGATGGGGAATTCCGCTTCGGAAGAAGCAAGACCGCGCAGTATTCCAAGTGCTCCGTTATCTTCCAAAAGTGCGAAAAAGCCGCGGAGCCGAGCAAAGCAAAAGGGGATATCCTCTACGGTATTCTTCTTTCCGATCTGCTGCTCCTCAATGAATTCGGCAGCTATTCCGAGGATATATCCGATCTTAAAAAAGAGCTTGAAAGATCGGGTAATATAGAGGGATTTGTCGACGAGCGTTCCTCGATGAGATACAAGACCGTTATGGGCTATGTGTCGGCGGGACGCTTCAAAAAGCCCCACATACCCGCCTTCGCCGCGGGAAGCGTCATAGCGTTTAAGGCGGTCGGGGAATTCCCCGCGATGATCCGCGTAGGGGAACGCCAAGGCGAGGGCTATGGCAAGATACTGTTCTGTGACGAAGCGGGACTTATGAAGCTCGGCTTCCCCGCGGGAATTCCCGAGGAACATTCGGCGGAAAGCTCCAACGCGCTGAACGATAAGATCGCCGCGGGGCGCTTGACGAGCGAGATCAAGGCGGCAGCGGTCGAGTTCGCGGACAAGTACAACGACGATTTCGACAAACTCAAGGATTCTTTTATAGGACGTGTTCTGCTTATGCTCCGCGAAGCTGAAAACTTCGACGATTTTCAAAATCGGCTCCGCACCGTCAAGGACGAAAAACGAAGGGAAACGGCGATCGGACTTGTTAAGAAAGTGCCCGCGGAGTTCTCCGATAACACGCGGAAATTCCTTGCGGCGGCGTTCACCGTTTCCAAGTACCGCAAGCGCGAAGGAGGGAGCAGATGAAAAGGATCTATTACAGGCTCGATCTGACGCTCCTGTCGCCGCTGGCGCTGAGCTCGGGCGAGAACGAAAAGACCGACAGCGACGCGGCGCTTGACAGCCGCGGCAAGCCGTATATCCCCGCCTCTTCGCTGGCGGGAATTTTGGCGAGCGTTTCGGACAAGGACGTCAAAAACAAGATCTACGGCTATATCATAAAAGCCGATTCACATTCCGATAAAAGCGAAGCCCACGCGAGCTCGGTCATCTTCTACGACTGCGAGCTGACAAACGAGGCGGTCGTCTCTTTGCGCGACAGCGTGGCGCTGAAAAACAAGGTCGCCAAAGACGGCGCGAAGTTCGACTTTGAGATCGTGGAAACGGGCGCGGAGTTTCGCGGGTATATTGAGATCACCGATAAATTCGAGGACGCGGAAAAAGCGATAGAAAACGCGCTTTCGCGGCTTCACGGAGGAGAGCTTCGCGCTGGTAAAAAATCCACGCGCGGCTATGGTCGGATCGGGATAAAAAGCCTTAAAAAGGCGGTCTTCACCGACCCCGAAAAGTGGCTCGATTTCGATATGTTCAGTGAGGAATGTTGGAACGACGCCGAAAAGATAACTCCTTCCCCTGTCGGCGCAAAAACGGATAATATCCGCGTGGAGCTGAGTCAGAATAACAGCGCATTGTCCATTCGCCGCTACACGACGGAAGCGCCGAAGAGCGATAAGGATATCGTCCCCGACTTCAAGGCGCTCTCGTTGGAGGACGGCACGCCCGTTATCCCGGGAACGAGCTGGGCGGGCGCGTTCCGCGAGAGGTTCGAGAAATTCTGCGGGGAGACCGCGGCGAAAAGCCTGTTTGGATATCTCGATCAGGGCGAGAAGAACGGCGCCCAAAAGTCCAAGATAATCTTCAATGAAAGCAAACTCTCCGGCTTCGAGAAAAAGCTGATCACTCGCAATTCGATAGACAGATTTTCCGCGGGCACCAACGACGGCGCGCTTTATACGGAAAGAACGGTCTACAATGGCAAGACCATGCTTGAGATCTCCTTCCCGAGCGACACGGACAAGTCCTCGAAGGTGGGGCTGCTGGCTGTCCTCGAGGATCTGGACAACGGTATTTTGGCGGTCGGCGGTATGACCTCCGTCGGGCGCGGACTTTTCAGAGCGGATAAGATCTTCTACAACGGAAAAGACATAACGGAGAGCTTCAAGCGGTTTGAGCTTGAAAAGATAATTTCGGAGGTCGGTGTATGAATTACGACTTTATTGCCGAACACGGAGAGCGCGCGGAGAGCGAGCTTGCTGCACTTCTTGAAGAGAAGAAGTCGGCGGACTCGCTGATCCTGCTGATATATACGACTAAATTCGAGTGCGTGAAATATTCCGCGATCAAGGACATAGAGCACCTGACGGAGCTTCGCCTGTTTGACGAGCGCGGCGAATTGAAGGCTATCCGTTCTCGGATAGGAGCGCCGTTCAAGTGGCGGTACATAAGCGACGAGAAATTCCGCGAAAAAGTCGGCGGGGATTATGAAAAGCTCATCGACGACGAGGAGCAGTATCTTGACATTGACGCGACAAAGACCGACGGAACCGACTATGTTTCCATAGGCGGCGGGCATTACACGATGCCGAGCGCCGGACTTGAAAAGGTTCATATAAGAAACTATTGCTTTTGGAACGATGAAGGAATCTTAAAGCTCGCCGATTTCCGCATAGTGGGATTTGTCCCGAAAGGAGCGTAAAATGCCGAATTATTTTATAAATCCGTATACTTTCGTTCCTCTCGGAGCAAAGAGATCCGTATATGTCGATAACGTTCCCGATGACGAAAAGCTGACGGGATATGTCGAGTGTACATTGACGACAAGATCACAGATCTCCATACCCGATAATTCGACCGAAGAAGACAAATACAGGATAAACAAGGTGCCGTTTTTCAGTGTGAACGGCAAGGCGGTAATTCCGGGCAGCAGCCTGCGTGGCGTTATCCGCAATGTCTACGAGACGCTCACGAACTCATGCCTGTCGCACATCAACAACACCGATAAGGATTTCTTCTCTTCAAGAATGAACAAGAACGAGACGGGGCTGCTCGCGTACAAAGACGGAAAATATTTTCTCAGTAAAGCGACGCGCTATATAATTTATGACGGCAGCGACAGAGTTTGGAATATCGGTGATCCGGTAAAAGCCGATCTGAAACGCGATGGAACGATCTATCAAGCCTCCAACGTGAGAAAAGCTTCCGATTATGGCGCTCCCGCTTGCTTTTTTACACGCTCAAATGTGTTTAAAAACAAGGGGAGAGTAAATCACCCAAGCGTATTTAAAGAAAACGGCGATAAAAAGATCGAGGTATCGCAGAAAGCGATCGACGCGTTGGAATACTATATTGAAAAGATGCCCGAGAGAAACAAAATAACAGGTCAATTCAGCGAATGTTTCAAGAAAATGAAGGAGGGAAAAGCCGTTCTGCCCGTCTGGTATTTCAAGGACGGCGATAAGATCTATCTCGCGTCCTCGCAGATGTCCCGCGCGGTGTTTATCAAAAAGCCCAAGGATCTGATAACGGAGTATTCCGCCTGCAAGAACGACAACGAGCCCTGCTGCCCCGCCTGCCATCTTTTCGGGTATATAGGCGGCGATAAGATGAGTGTCGCGCACGCGGGAAAGCTGCGTTTTTCCGACGCGGTATGTGTAAGCGACGATCCGTTTGACGGTTATCGTATCCTGCCGATACTCAGCAACCCGCGCCTTTCGTCGTTTGAGTTCTATTTGAAGAACACGAACATTATCCTCAAAAACGGACTGCTGAAAACTCCGAGCCCCGACGACGCGGGAACACAGATCGCGGGAAGAAAATTCTACTGGCACCATGGCGGGAAAGAGATCACGTCCGACGATCAGAAGTCAATCGAAAACGCTAAGAAGTTTGCCCAAACCGCGGACAAGAGATCTTTCCCCGCGCGGAATTCCGACGTGGAGTTGGTAAAATCGGGGAAGGAGTTCAAGTTCAAGATCTTTTTCGACAAGATCGACCCGGGCGAGCTCGATCGGCTCATCTTCGCGCTGACGCTCGGGGAGAATGATCCCGAGTCAAAACAGTGCCACAAGATAGGTCACGGAAAGCCCGTCGGATTGGGTTCGGTGAAGATCACCGCCGACAAGATCACGATCCGACATTTCTCAAACGGAGTTTATAAGCTTGAAGAAAGACCGCTGCCCGATCTTGACGATGTAAAGAAGAGCTTCGATGAAAATACGCTCCGCGCGGTCAAGAGGGTCACGAATTTAAACGCGGTCGACGCGAAGCTCATATCCTATCCTCATACCTCAAGTTCCGGGGATATCTTCAAATGGTTCCAGAACAACCGTTTGGCGTTCCGCAACGACAAGAAGGGTCAGACAGTGACCTCGCTTGCCAACACCGCCCGTCATCTGCCCGATATCCTTGGGAGCGACGGGAACGACAATAGCGATCAGAGACTTGATTGTGATTTGACCGCCAAGGATGTGACGAAAAGTAAGTAAATGTTATGCAGGTAAAACTAATATTTTCAAATAAGATCTCCGAGTTTCCCCCCGCGTATAATCATCAGCTTCAAAGCGCGATATACAAGGCGCTTGCGGACGATGAGGAGTATTCGGATTTCTTGCACGACAGCGGCTACGAAAACGAGAGCGCTCACTTCAAGCTGTTTACGTTCGGACAGCTGCGCGGCAATTCCGAATTCCATAACAAGAAGCTGATCTTCCGCGGGAATTTCTCCGTGAAGATACGCTCCTGCGATAATCGGTTCATCACCGCGCTTATTTCGTCGCTTGAAAGAAGCGGCTGCGTGAAGCTCTTCGATACGACGCTTGAGCTCAGTGCCATCGAACTTTCGGATATGAAGATCCTTCGCGGAGATATAAGCATCGAGACCGATTCCCCGATAGTCTGCTCTCGCGTGGACGAGGGCAAGACGGAATATTTCGCGCCCGACTCGCCCGATTTTTATAAAGTCCTTTCAAAAAATATCCGCGGGAAGACCGCGGCGGCGGATCTGCCTTTAGACGGCAATGTCTCGCTCAAGCTTTTGAACGCGCCGCGCAAGGTAGTCACGAGCTTCAAGAAGATCTGGGTGACGGCATATTCGGGAAGATTTCGTCTCGAGGGAGACCCGGAGCTTTTGAATTTTCTCTATAATGTAGGATTGGGTCAGCGCAGCTCCGAGGGGTTCGGAATGTTTGATGTGACATAAACTCGGCTTTTCCCGCGAATAAAATGATCTTTTTGGGGATATTCTTTAAGTAAATTTCGCGCAAACCACTTGCAAACAGGTGAAAGATGTGATATAATAGCACTATAATATTCTCTCAATGAAAGGACACGGTGAAAATATGGACAAGATCAAGAAGAATTTCGGGTTTGGCTGTATGCGCCTGCCCATGAACGGCAGCGAGGTCGACGTTGAGCAGACGAAGCAAATGGTGGACGCTTTTCTCGACAACGGGTTTAACTATTTTGACACCGCCCACGGTTATCTTAACGGCAAGAGCGAGACCGCTCTGCGCGAGTGCCTGACGAGCCGTTACCCGCGCGAGAGCTATATCCTGACCGACAAGCTGACCAACGTATTTTTCAATAAGAGGGAGGATATCCGTCCGTTTTTTGAGAGCCAGCTCAAAGCATGCGGTGTGGACTATTTCGACATTTATCTGATGCACGCTCAAAGCGCGAAGATCTTTGATCATTTCAAGAGATGCCACGCTTACGAGACCGCGCTGGAGCTTATGGCAGAGGGAAAATTCCGCCATTTCGGGATATCTTTTCACGACAGAGCCGAGGTGCTCGAACAAATACTTACGGAATATCCGCAGATCGAAATAGTGCAGATACAGTTCAATTATGTGGATTATGAGGACTTGGCGGTGCAGAGCCGCAAATGCTATGAGGTCTGCCGCAGGTTCAACAAGCCCGTTATCGTTATGGAGCCTGTAAAGGGCGGAAATCTCGTCAACCTTCCCGAAAAGGCGAAGGCGGTCTTTGATGAATTGCACGGCGGTTCTCCCGCGAGCTACGCAATACGCTTTGCGGCAGGCTTTGACGGTATCAAAATGGTTCTCTCGGGCATGAGCGATATGAAGCAGATGATGGATAACATCGGCTTTATGAAGGATTTCAAGCCGCTTTCCGAAAAAGAGCTCGCCGCGGTCGAAAAGGTGTGGAAGATATTCAAGGAGATGGATCTCATTCCTTGCACCGCCTGTCACTACTGCACAGCAGGCTGCCCCAAGCAGATATCGATCCCCGACCTGTTCGCGATAATGAACACCAAACAGATACATCACGACTGGAACGCCGACTATTACTACAACGAGGTACACACGGGCGGCGGCAAAGGGAAGGCTTCCGACTGCATAAAGTGCGGCAAGTGCGAAAAAGCCTGTCCGCAGCATCTGCATATCCGCGATCTGCTGGAGGATGTCGCCAAGGAATTTGAAAAGAAGTAAATTTATTGGGCGGCAGGTATTCGCGCGGATATAATTCTCAAAATTTAAATTTTGATTTAAAAAGGGGCTGTAAAAAACCGGTCCTCTTTTTGTTTACTGACGGCTCGTAAGCCAAAAAAGTGGAAAAAGCCACGACCGCGCTCGGCGGACAAAAAAAGAGGGCTGTTTTTTACAGCCCCGTATTTTTTATCCATTCCCAAGCAGACCGTGGAAGACGGTCGCGCTGAGCATCTTCCCCATCTCCTCGGGCGTGATGGGATCGTCGTCCATTATCCATTGCTTTACCGCGAAATACGCCCCGCTTGAGATAAAGGTCATCAGTATCTTGCTTGCCGCCTCTCCGTATTCCTTAATGATCTTATCGGACAGCGGCGAACGTATATAGATAAGCTCCGCGGAAAGATCCGATCTTGAAGTGTTGTTTTGAAAAATAAGCCGCGCCGTTTCGCGGTCGTCTCGAAGATATCGGCAGACGGCGGCAATGCGCTTGTCAAGATCCGCGGGCTTGTTTATGTCAAGATCTATCAGGATATCGTGTACTTCCTTCGCCATTTCCTTCTCGATCTCAAGAAGCAGGTCATGAGGGGTGTTGTAGTGATTGTAAAAGGTGGCGCGGTTGATGTTCGCTTCCTTGCAAAGCTCGCTTATGGAGATC